>NZ_JAMXSG010000020.1:0-36169 GCF_024124365.1 Pseudonocardia sp. McavD-2-B | reverse complement strand
GGCGCACCTCGTGGATCCGGCCGGCGACCTGGACCCGTTCCCGACCGGCGACCGCTGCGTCGTGCTGGGCACGGGTGTGGTGCCCGGGCTGTCGGGGCTCCTGCCGCGCCTGCTCCCGCCGGGGGCCCGGCGGCTGGACCTCTACGCCGGTGGCGCCGATCGGCTGACCCCGGCCGCGGCGGCGGACGTGCTGCTGTCGGTCCCGCCCCGCTACGGGCTGCCCCGGGCGCTGTGGCGCGACGGCGGACCCGTCGAGGCCGCGCTGGCGGTGCAGCCCGCGGTGTCGCTGCCGGGGTTCGACGGTCCGGTGCACGCCGTGCCGCTGCTCACCGCCGAGGCGCAGCGCCTGGCCGCGGACACCGGTGCGGAGCAGCTGCGGGCCTACTCGGTGTTCCCGGGGCCGGGGCTGCCGGACACCCTCGCGTCCGCCTGGGCGTCGGGCGACCCGCTGGCGCACGTCGACGCCGTCATCGCCGCCGCCGACGCCGACGTGGCCGCGCACGGCGTCGCCATCACCCTGCTCGCGTCGGCGCGCTACGCCGACGGGGCCCGCCGCACGCTGCTGCGGTCCACCGACTCGCTCGCCCTGACCGGCGCGTTCACCGCGCTCGCCGTGACCGACGTGCTGGCGGGCCGGGTCCCGCACGGGGTCGGCCGGGCCGCCGAGGTGCTCGACCCGGTGACGACGGCCGCCCGGCTGGCCGCCGACCCCTCGGTGGACGAGCTGCGGTACTGACCCGGGCGCCCCGGGCCGGCGTCCGGGGCGCCCGCCGGGCTCAGCCCTGGCCGGGGGCGACCGGCAGCCCGGTCCGGAACAGCTCCTGCTCCAGCCACACCGCCGCGGCGACGCCGCTCCCGGCGCCCACGCTCACCAATGTCACGCCGTCGGGCAGGCCGGGCTGACGGGCCGCGTCGCCGGCGGCGGAGACCCCCGGGACCGAGGTCCGGCCGCACTCGTCGACGGCGATCGCGCCGTCGTCGAGCACGGTCGCGCCGAGGCTCCCGGCCAGTACGTTGCCGGGGCGGGTCGGGGCGCGGTGGTAGATGCCGTCGCGGGCGAGGGTGGTGCCGTCGGCGAAGCGGAGCTCGAGCGCGCCCAGGTCGCCGTCGATCGCCGTGATCGGGGACTCCACGACCCGCACGCCGCCCGCCTCCAGGTTCGCCGCGACCCAGCCGGGCAGCTCGGCGGGGCCGTGGGTGGCGAGGACGACGTCGTCGCTGAACCGGTCCCGCACGTAGGCGGCGAGCATCCCGGCCAGGCCGTTGCCGATCACCACGAGCGCCATGCCGGTGGTCTCGTAGCCGTGGCAGAACGGGCAGTGGAACACCGAGCCGCCCCACCGCTGCGCCAGCCCGGGCACGTCGAGCGGCTCGTCGACCTGGCCGCCGGCCAGCAGCAGCCGACGCGCCCGCACGACGGCGCCGTCGTCGAGGTCGAGGGTGAAGTCGTCGAGGGCGCCGCGCACGCCGACGACCCGGCCCGCCCGGCGGGTCGCCGTCGGGTAGGCGTCGACCTCCGCGCGGCCGTCGGCGAGCAGCTGCGCCGGGTCCGCGCCGTCGCGGCCGAGGTACATGTGCATCTCGGCGGCCGGGGCGTTGCGCGGCTCGCCGGCGTCGACGAGCAGGACGCGACGCCGCTGGCGGCCGAGCACGAGGGTCGCCGACAGGCCCGCGGGCCCACCGCCGACGACCACCACGTCGTAGGTGTCGTTCACGCGTTCTCCAGTTCAGTGCGGACGGCGGGCAGGACCTCGGTCGCGAGGCGTTCGACGTTGGCGAGCACCGCGTCGTGCTCACCGAAGGACTCGACGTGCAGCAGCACCCGGCCGGCCCCGCTCCCCCGGACCAGGTCGACGAGCCGGCGGGCACAGAGCTCGGGCGGCCCGATCGGCTGGCGGGCGAGGATGCCCGCGGCCAGCTCGTCGGGGGTGGGCCGCGGACCGCGGTACTCCTCGACCATCACGTACTCGGCGTAGCCGGAGGCGAACACCGGCGCCAGCCGCTCGTGGACGACCCGTTCGGCCTCGGCGACCGAGTCGGTGACATGGGCCAGGGCCGCGGTGCCGTGCACCGGACGCGCCGCGGTGAGCTGCTCGTAGTCGGCGACCAGCCGTGCCTGCTCGTCGGCGGTCTGGGAGAAGAAGAACAGCATCGGCAGGCCGTGCCGGGCGGCCAGCTCCACCCCGGTGGCCGAGGTCGCGGCCACGTGTACCGGCGGGTGCGGACGCGTGTACGGCTCCGGGCCGGGTGCGACCTCGCGGAACCGGTAGTGCTCGGAGTCGGCGGACACCCGCCCGGTGAAGGAGTCGAGGACGAGGCCGAGCGCCTCGGGCAACCCGGTGCGCCACCGCTCGATGCCGGTGCCGAGGACCTCGTGGTCCACCACCGGCCCGGCCCGGCCGACGCCGAGGTCGAACCGGCCGCCGGAGAGCTGGTCGAGCAGCGCCGCCTGCTCCGCGACGTGCACCGGCGGGTGCGTCGGCAGGATCGTCACGGCCGTGCCGACCCGCACCCGCCGGGTGCGGCCGAGCAGGAACGCGGCCAGCGTCGTCGCGGAGGGGTTGACGCCGTAACCGGTCAGGAAGTGGTGCTCGGTGGTCCACACCGACGCGAACCCGTGCGCCTCGGCCGCCTGCGCGACGTCCGCGGCCAGCGCGAACACCTCGGTCGCGCTCTGCCCGGGGAAGCGGTGGGTGAACAGCATGACGCCGAACGACGGAGGGGACACGCCTTAACAGTAGCGGATGTCGTTATCGACTGATGGTGGTCGGTGGCCCGGGGCGGGGGCCGGACCGAGGGGCGCAGCGGGACCTCCGGCCCGTCCCTCAGGGGTCGTGGCGGGGCAGGCTGCGCGTGTCGGCCGACGGAGGGATCACGATGGGCCAGCAGGACGACCGCACACGATTCCGGCTCGACGCCCCGCCCGAGACCGTCGACGACGACCCGCAGCTGCACGCGGTCGTGGCCTCGCGCCTGGTCGCGGTCACCCCGCAGACCCCGGTCCGGACCGCGCTGGACCTGATGCTGGCCCACGACGTCCACCACCTCCCCGTGTTCGCAGGTCCGCGCTGCATCGGCCTCGTGGCCGAGTCCGACCTGCTCAGGGGCGTCGCCGCCCAGTGGGGCCCGCTGGGCCAGGCCGTCCTCACCGTCGCCGAGGTCCACGGCCCGGTCGCGGTACTGCCGTCCTCGGCGCCCCTGTCGGCGGCCGCCGCGGCGATGGCGGCCGACGGGCGGGACGCCGTCCTCGTCGCGGACGGCGACCGGATCGACGGCATCGTCACCGCCTCCGACGTCGTCGGCGTCGTCGCGCGCCGGGCCGGCGGTCGTCCACGCACGACACCGCTGCGGCCCCCGTCCTGACGCACCGGGCCGGCACCCGCCGGCGGCGGCCGACCACGTGGAGAGGGTCCCGCTCGACGCCGGACGGCCCTGCTGGCGTCCCGCCCGATGTCCGAGCGCGACGCGGGCCGGCGGCCGGGGAGCCGCGGGGCAGCGTGATCGCGGACGGCATGGCGGTGCTCGCGGGCGAGCTCGGGACGGGTCTGCTCGTCGTCGCGTCGGTCGCGCTGGTCGCGGAGTCGGGTCTGCTGATCGGCGTGGTGCTGCCCGGCATCAGCGTGACGGTCGGACTCGGCGTGCTCGCCGGCACCGGCACGGTGCCCGGTGTCGCCGCGGGTCTCACCGCCGCCGTCGCCGGCGCCGCCGGACCGAGCCTGGGCTACTGGCGGGGTCGCCGGGGCGGCCCGGCGGCGCTGCACAGCAGGCGCGGCATGCCGGCCGCGGCCGCCCGGGTGCTCCAGCTGGCCGAGCGTCGCCCGGTGCTCGCGGTCGCGCTCGGACAGTGGTTCGCGGTGGTCCGCACACTGGTCCCGCGCGTCACGTGCGGTGTCCTTCCGTACCACCGGTTCGCGGCGGTCAGCATCCCGGTGGCCTCCGTGTGGGGGCTCGCCACGTTCGCGCTGGGGGGTCTGCTCACCCGTGGCTCGGCGACCGCCGCCCGGCTGGTCGCGGCGCAGCAGGCGACCGCGCACCTGCTCCTCCTCGCCCTGCTGCTGGTGGTCGTCGGGATGCTCGTCCGCGGGTTGCGGCGGCGACGGCTCGGACAGCCGCCGGACTCGCCCCGCCCCCGCACACCGGCGGAAGCCGGACGCCGCCGGGCGGGACGGGCGTCGACGTCGACGGGTGACCGGCACGCGTGAGGAGGGCGGGCCGGTCACCCGTCCGGGCGCGCAGACCGACGGCGACGACGACGGCCTCGGAGCCGTCCGAGGCCGGACCGGTCCCGTCTCGGGAGGGGTCCCGGGACCACCGATCTAGCTTCGGTCCGTCCGCGACGACGACCGGCGGCGCACCCCGGAGGTGACGCCGCGACGAGGCAGGAGAGCAGATGACGAAGCGACTGGGCATCCTCATCGGTGGAGCGGCGATCGCCATGGGCGCATCGCTCGCCGTGGCCGCACCCGCGTTCGCGGATACGGTCGGCTGCTACAACAACAAGACGGTCTGTCAGCAGCAGGGCGCCAAGATCGTCAACGCGGCGCCCGGGGCCCCGACCACCTTCACCTGCATCGGGAACGGCAACCCCACCACCGACTCCCCCGCTGGGAGCTGCGGGTCTACTGACCCCCTCCCCGCGGCCCCGGGTGCCGGGGAGACGACGTGCCCCCGCCGGTCGCTCCCGGGGGCTCTCGACTCGGAGTGCTATCGGTGGTGCCCCCGAGAACCGCCCCGTTCCTCGACCCCGGTCGCCCCGGTGGACCGACCGACTACGGGTACGGGTGGCCCGGGCCGCCGAGCCGGACCACCCCGTGGTTCACCGACCCGGCCGGGGGCCACCCAGGCCGACGGTCTCGCTGACCGTCGAGGCGGCCCAGCACGGCATCGCGCTCCACGGCGGCAAGGCCTGCGTCGACCGGGCCGTCACCGACTACCCGATCGACCTCAGGACGCCACGGCAGGACGCGCGGTCCGGTGGCTGAGCACCACCGGTGCGGCCTACTTGAGCAGGAAGCCCGCGTCCACGGGGACGGTCGTCCCCGTGATCCACTTCCCGGCGTCGGAGCAGAGGAAGGCGATCACCTCGGACACGTCGGTCTCGGCCAGGGCGTCCACCGGCATCAGGTTGAACCGCATGGCGTTGCCCAGCTCCTCGTGCTCGGTCAGCCACTGCGGGAAGAAGTCGTTGTTCGACATCGGCGACGCGACGCCGGTGGGGTGGATGGTGTTCACTCGGATCGACTCCGGCGCGAGCTCCGTGGCCAGCGTGCGCATCAGGCCGACGATGCCGTGCTTGGCCGCCGTGTAGTGCGTGCAGCCGGCCACGCCGCGCAGCCCCGCGATCGACGACGTGATCACGATCGAGCCGCCGTCGCCGCCCGCCCGGATGTGCGGGACCACCGCCCGGCAGGCCTTGAACACGCCGGTCAGGTTGATGTCGATCATGTCGTCCCAGGCCTCGTCGGTGAGCTCCCAGGTGTTGTCCGACAGGCTCAGGATCCCGGCGTTGGCCAGCAGGATGTCGATGCGGCCGAACTCGCGCATCGCCGTGTCCGCCAGCCGGGCCATGTCCGCGGTGCGGCGCACGTCGCCCTCGAGCGCGATGCAGCGACGACCCAGCTCCTCCACCTGCGCGACGGTCTCCTCGAGGTCACCGGGGCGCCCGGTGGCGAACGGGACCGTGGGCACCTGCTCGGTGATGTCGCAGGTGACGATGTCGGCGCCCTCGCGGGCGAGGCGGAGCGCGTGCGCCCGTCCCTGCCCGCGCCCGCCGCCGGTGATCACCGCGACCTTGCCGTCCAGCTGTCCCATCTCAGTTCCCCTTCCGGTATGCCGCGGCGCGGCGGTTGTGTTCGGTGATCGCGTCGGTCAGGGGCCGGTAGGGCTCGTCCCACGGGTCCTTGAGCCCCCAGCCGCGCCCACCGGTGTTCTCGACGTAGCCGCACCAGTGCCACCCGGCGAACCAGGGCTCGTCGAGCAGGATCTCCATCGCGGCGCCGTAGTCCGCGCCGCGGGCGGCGTGGTCGGGCAGGCCCTCGCGGTGCGGGTCGAGCTCAGTCGGGGTCCAGTTCCCGGTGTCGGCGACGATCACCGGCTTGTCCCCGCACTGGGCACGCCAGCGGGCCAGGTCGTCGCGCATCCCCCGGCGCGACTCGTCGGTCGGCTCGGTGAAGTACTGCACGGACAGGACGTCGACGTGCGGGGCCATGGCCCGCAGCACCGGCTCCGGGATCCCCTTGTTCCCGTTGAACCGGTCGCCGAGGATCAGGTGGTGTGGGTCGTAGCGGCGGAGGGCCGTCGCGATCGTCTCGTAGTAGCGGCTGGCGACGTCGTAGAGCGCGCGTTCCCGTGCGCCCGGCTCCAGGCCGGCGAGCTCGGCGAAGTCCCGGCCGGACGCGTGCGGCAACCAGGCCGGGATGTCGACCAGGAAGTAGCCGAGCAGGTCCGGCGAGTCGGCGTGCTCCGCAGCGATCGCGCGGCCCAGGTGGTCGCACCAGTCGACGAAGTCGTCGTCGAGCGGCCGGAACGCCGGGTGACCGTTCCAGTCCTCGATCTCGGCCACCCGCACCTGGGCGACGTAGGGCATCCCCGCGCCGCGCAGCTCGGCAGCGGTCCACTGCTCGGAGTGCTTGAGGTCGATCGGGTCGCCGAACCAGTCCAGCGCCTCGCCCCAGCCGCCCGCGACGTACTCGCTCGTCCACCCCAGCGTGTTGAACCCCCACCCGTGCAGGTCCGCGACGACGCCGTCACGGATCCAGCGCTGCCGCGACCCGTAGCGTTCGCGCCACACGTCGACGGCACGGGGGAACTTCAGTGCCGCCTCGTCGGTGTGGTTGAGGCCGAGCGACAGGAACGGGTTCCCGTCCGGGCCGACGAGCCGGCCGTCACGGACCGCGTAGGTCATGCCGTCTCCCCGGCGAAGAAGCGCAGGTAGTGCCCGGCCAGCTCCGCGGGCGACTCCTCGGCGAGCTGGTGGCCCCACGGCAGGATCACCGCGCGGACGTCGTCGGCGACCTCGCGCATCTGCCGCTCGTTGTCGGCACCGATGAAGTGCTCGCTGCCCACGGCCAGCACCGGCATCGGGAGCCGGGTCCGCGCGGACTCCCGGTTCTGGTCGCCGTCGGTGAGCGTGGCCCGGTAGATCTCGCACATGCACCGGACGCCACCGGGCGAGGAGTAGCAGCGCACGTACTCGTCGAGCGCGTCGGGGGTGATCGCCGACGGATCGTGGGTCTCGTGCTTCATGAAGTAGGAGAAGTACTCCCGCTCGTGGCCGCTGATCAGCATCTCGGGGAACTCGGGCACGGAGTAGAAGTTGATGTGCCACAGCCACACGTAGCTGCGCACGTTGTCCGGGGTCAGGAACGAGTAGTCCTCGAGCCCGAACCCGGGGAGGATCATCTCCTGGTAGACGAGCTGCTGGACGCGGTCGGGGTGGTTGGCCGCGAGCTGGTACGCCGCCGCGGCGCCCCAGTCCTCACCGACCACCCGGAAGCGGTCGTGGCCGAGCTCGGTCATCAGCTCCGCGAAGTCCTCGGCGACGTTCGCCATGTCGTAGCCACCGACGGCGTGCTCGGAGTCGCCGAGACCGCGCATGTCCGGCACCACGACCCGGTGGTGCGGGGTCAGCAACGGAATCACGTGCCGCCAGTGGTAGGAGGTCTTGGGCACCCCGTGCAGCAGCAGGACGGGCTCGCCCTCGCCCGCGGTCAGGTAGTGCAGACGGACGCCGTTGACCGTGGCCCGGCCGTGCCGGACCCGTTCACCGTGGTGGTCGACGATCTCCATGGGGTTCGCTCCCTCGTAGGTGGTGGTCATTGCTCCGGGGCCGTCACGAACGGACCCGGCGGACGTCCGCCGAGCGCAGGAATGCGATCGCGTCGCGGGCCAGTGCGTGCGGCGAGTCCGCGACCGGGCGCCACAGCGACACGGCGCGGGCGATCTCGGCCACGGTGGGCAGGAACGACTCGACGACGACCTGGCCGCGGTAGCCGATGTCGTCGAGCGCGCCGAAGAACTCCGCCCACGGCACGTGCCCGCTGCCCGGCGTCCCCCGGTCGTTCTCGGCGACCTGGACGTGGAACACCCGGTCACCGGCGAGCCGTACGGCGTCGCCCAGGTGCTTCTCCTCGATGTTCATGTGGAACGTGTCCAGCAGCAGGCCGACGTTGTCCCGGCCGGTGGCGGCGCACAGCTCCAGGCCCTGCTCGACGGTGTTGACCAGGTCGGTCTCGAACCGGTTCAGCGGTTCGACCGCCAGCGCGACGCCGCGCTCCGCGGCATGGTCGGCGGCCTCCCGGATGCTGGCCGTGGCCCACCGGAACTGCCGGGCACGCTCGTCCGGCGGGAGCATCCGGGCCCTGCCGGTCGTCGCGTACATCGGCCCGGCGACGTGCGGCGAACCGACCTCGGCGGCGAGGTCGATGCAGCCGCGCAGGTAGTCCACCCCCTGCCGGCGCCGGGCCGGGTCGTCGTGGGACAGGTCGCGCTCGGGCCCGAACGCGCCGCACACACCCACGGCCAGGCCGGTCTCCCGGGCGGCCGCGCTCAGCACCGGTGCCGACAGGACCGCCGGGTCCTCCACGCACACCTCGACGAGGTCGTAGCCGAGCGCCGCGACCTGCTCGAACGCCGGCCGCACGGCGTCGTCGGAGAACGGGGACGCCAGCAGGAACGTGCTCAGGCCGAGTGGACGGCTCACGTGCGCTCCCCCAGCCCGGCCAGGACGGCCCTGGTGTGGGCGATCGCGGCCCCGGTGTAGAGGTCGCCGAACTCGGGGGCGCCCGCACCGGAGAGCACCCCCCACACGTCGCCGGCCGCGGGCAGCAGCTCGTAGGAGATCCAGCCCTCGTAACCGATGTCGGCGATCGCGGCGAGGACCGGGGCGAAGTCGAGGTGCCCGTAGCCCGGGGCGGCGCGGTTGGAGTCGGCCAGGTGCACGTGGGTCAGACGGGCCCCGGCACGGCGGATCGCGGCCGCGATGTCGGTCTCCTCGATGGCCATGTGGAAGGTGTCGGCCATGACGCCGACGGCCGGGCGGGCGACCTCGTCGACGAACGCGATGGCCTGGTCCATCCGGTTGATCAGGTAGGTCTCGTAGCGGTTCCACGGCTCGACCGCGATCCGCACCCCGCGCTCCCCCGCGTGGTCGCCGACCGCGCGTGCGGCCTCGACCGCCCACTGCCACTCCCGGGCGCGCTCGGCGCCGGGGACGATCTTCATGCAGGCCGTCGGGGTGAACGTGACGACCTCGGCACCGAGCGCGGCGGCGTGGTCGACGTTGCCGCGCACGTAGTCCACGGCACGTCGTCGCACGGCGGGATCGGTGCTCACGATGTCGCGCTCGGGCGTGAAGATGCTGATGATCGAGGATGCGACCAGGCCGTGCCGGTCCAGGTCGGCGCGGATCCGTCCGGGGTCCTGCTCGGCGGGTTCCCCGACGAGCTCGACGCCGTCGTAGCCGTACCGGGCCAGCCGGGCGATCCCCTCCGACAGCGGCTCCCGGCCGTAGGCCAGGGTGTTGTACGTGTAGCGGAACATGTCTCCTCGCTCAGCCGGTGGTCTCGAAGTCGTGCAGGTGGCGACCGACGTTGTCCCGGGTGAACGTGATCGGGTGGCCCATCACGATCTCCCCGCCGGGCCCGACGGTCCGGCGCCCCAGGCGCCCGGCGTCGAAGGTCTCGCCCGGCCGGCCGGTGATCTCGCCCGCGGTGTAGGCGGCGGCCGCGTAGTAGGTCAGGTAGCCCAGGTCGCGGGGGCTCCACAGCACGTAGGCCGGGACCCGGCCGCTGGTGAGCAGCTGGGCCTGGGTGCCCGGGTTGCCCAGGCCGGTGACCACCACGCGGTCGGCCACACCCAGGTCGGTGGCGGCCTTGACGGCGGCCTCCATCGCGATCGGGGTCGGCGCCATGATCCCCCGCAGGTCCGGGTGGGCCCGCAGCAGCGCGACGGCGGCGTCGTAGCTCTTCTTCGCGTCGTCGTCGCCGTAGGAGGTCTTGACCAGGCGCATGCCGCGGTACTGCGGTGTGGCGAGCTGGGCCTTCATGACGTCGATCCAGCCGTTGGTCACCTCGGCCGTGCTCTGGGAGGACACGATGCCGAACTCGCCGGTGCCGCCCATCGCCCGGGCGAGGATGTCGAACTGGGCGCGGCCGAGCTCGTCGGCCGTGGCCATGTTGACGAACAGACCCCGCGAGCCGTCGCTGACGTCGGCGTCGTAGCTGATGACCCGCGACCCGTCGGCGCGGGCGGCGTCCAGCGCCGGCGCGACCGCCGACGAGTCCACCGCGGAGATGCCGATCACGCAGGAACCACGCTGGCGTCCACTCTGGATGCGCTGGATCTGCCCGGTGACGTCGCCGGCCGCGGGGCCGACGAACGACAGGTCACCGCCGAGCTCGCGCTGGGCGTCGACCATCCCGGTGCGCACCGCGGCGAAGTACGGGTTGTCGGTGCTCTTGGGGATCATGGTCAGGTTGCAGTCCGCGACCGGCCGCGGCGGCGGTGGTCCGGACGGCTCGGCGGCCGCGCACGCGGTGAGCGTCAGCAGCGCCGCCACCGCGACGGCGGCTCCCACGCCGGGGCGCCTCACCGGACGCTCCCGGCCGCGCGGCGGCGTTCCCGCCACGCGGTCACCCGCCGGGACACCGCGGGCACGACGACCGCGCCGACCATCAGCAACCCGGTCACCATGTACTGCACGGCGGTCTCGGCGTCGGCCAGCGTCATCCAGCTCGTGAGGACCGTGACCAGCAGCAGGGCCAGCAGCACCCCCACGAACGAGCCCTTCCCGCCGTACATGCTGATCCCGCCGATCAGCACGATGCCCACCACGATCAGCTCCAGGCCGGTGCCGTTGCTGGCACGGACGGTGCTGACGTATCCGGCGTAGGCGATGCCCGCCACCGCGGCCACGACGCCGGAGACCACGAACAGGCCACGCTTGACCGCGCCCACCCGCAGCCCGGAGAAGCGGGCCACCCGGGCGTTGCTGCCGATCGCGAACACGGCCCGGCCCACCGTGCCGCGGTGCATCAGCACCGCCGCCGCGACGGCCAGCACGACGAAGGCCACGAAGCCGTAGGGCACCAGGGTGCCGGGCAGGTTCTCCTGGGCGAACGTGGTCAGCCCGGGCGGCAGGTCGCTGATGCCCCGGTTCTCCAGCAGCACGTAGGACAGCCCGCGGTACAGGCCCAGCGTCCCGATCGTGACGATCAGCGACGGCAGCCCGACGTCCACCACGAGCAGTCCGTTGACGAGCCCGGCCAGCGCCCCGGTCAGCACACCCAGCCCGATCGCGGGCCAGGTGCCCAGGCCTCCGGACACGGCCAGGCCGAACACCGTCGCGGAGAGCGCGAACGTCGACGCCACCGAGAGGTCGATCTCCCCGGCGACCATCAGCCACGCCATCGGCACGACCATCAGGCTCAGCCCGAGCGCGCCGGTCGCCGAGATGGAGAAGTTCTGGCCGGTCGCGAAGTACGGGCTGGTGACCGAGGCGGCCAGCAGGGCCAGGACCACCAGTGCGGAGAGCGTGATCTCCCAGGTGCCGAACCAGGTCGGGAGCCGTCGCACGGGGGTGGCGACGGGTCGCAGCTCGGTCGTCTGCGCGGTCATGTGGACACTCCTCGGGATTCCAGGCGGCGCCGCAGGACCAGGTCGAGGGTGATGGCCAAGATGATCACCAGTCCCTGGACGGCCTGCAGCCAGAACGCGGAGACGTCGGCGAGCGCCAGTCCGGTGCCGATCACGGACAGGATCGCGGCGCCCAGCACGACCCCGCCGACGGTGCCGACCCCGCCGGTGATGCTGACGCCGCCGACGACGACGGCGGCCAGGACGACGAGCTCGAAGCCGGTCGCCACGGAGGAGTCGACCGTGCCGTAGCGGGCGCCCCAGAGGACCCCGGCGAGGCCGCACAGCAGCCCGGTGGCGGTGTAGGCCCCGAACACCAGCCGCTTCGAGGCGATGCCGGTCCGTTCGGCCGATGCGGGGGCGCTGCCCACGGCGAGCATCGCGCGGCCGGTGACGGTGTGCCGGACGACCAGGTGCGCCAGCGCGGCGACGGCCAGCGCGTAGAGGACCATCAGCGGGATCCCGAGCACCGTCCCGGTGGCGATCGCCGAGTAGGAGGCCGGCAGGTTCTGCGCGGTGATCTGCGAGCTGCCCGCCCACGCGGAGTTGAGCCCGCGGAAGATGTAGAGCGTGCCCAGTGTGACCATGATCGAGGGCACCTTGAGCGTCGCGACCAGGGCGCCGTTCACCGCGCCCAGGGCCGCCCCGAGCAGGCAGGCGGCCAGTACCGACAGCGCTACCGGCAGCCCGGGGACGGCTGCGGTGAGACCGGCCGCGAGGTAGGCGGTGAGCCCGACCGTGGACCCGACCGAGACGTCGATGTTGCGGGTGAACAGCACGAGGGCCTGGCCGACCGCGACGATGAGCACGATGGCCAGGTCGGTGCCGATCTGGGCGAACGTGTCACCGGTGGCGAACCGGGGTGTGAACGTCGCGAACGACACCACGAGCACGACCAGGACGACGCCGAGGCCCGCCTCCCGGGGGATCCGCCGCCGGACCCCCGGCGTGGGTCCCGCCTCCGGCGCGGTGCGCGTGTCAGATGTGGACATCGGCCACCTGCCCGGTCATCGCGGCGAGAACCTGTCCCGCGTCGAACGGACGCCGGTCGAACCCGGGCCCCTGGGCACCGCGGTAGAACGTGACCACGCGATCGGACACCGACAACAGCTCCTCGAGCTCGTTGCTGATCAGGAGGATGGTCAGGCCGCGTCCGGCCAGCTCGGAGACGAGCCGGTGCACCTCGGCCTTGGCACCGACGTCGATGCCCTTGGTCGGGTCGTCGAGGATCAGCACCGACGGGTCGGTGGCCAGCCACTTCGCGATGACGACCTTCTGCTGGTTGCCCCCGGACAGCTGGCCCAGCAGCTGGTCCGGACCGCTGGTGCGGATGCCGAGCCGCTCGATGTAGTCCTCCGCGAGCGCGCGGTCGGCGCGCGGGGAGAGCAGACCGAACCGGGGCCGCCGCTCCAGCAGCGCCAGCGGCAGGTTGAAGGCGATCGAGTGCTCCAGCACCACGCCCTCGGACTGCCGGTCCTCGGGCACATAGGCGATCCCGTGGCGCATCGCCTGCTGCGGCGTCGCGATGTCCACCGGGATGCCGTCGAGCAGGATCTCGCCGGTGTCGGCCGGTTCGAGTCCGAACAGCCCATGGGCGATCTCCGTCCGACCGGCGCCGACCAGCCCGGCCAGGCCGAGGATCTCGCCGCGGCGCGCGGTGAACGACACGTCGGTGTAGGCGCCCCGCCTGCCCAGGCCGCGCACCTCCAGGCGCACCGGCCCGAGCTCGACGTCGGCCTTCGGGAACACCGTCTCCACCGAACGGCCGACCATGTGCCCGACCGCCGACTCCGGGGTGAACTCGTGCGCCGGACCGGAGACGACCGTGGCCCCGTCGCGGGAGACGCTCACCCGGTCGGCGAGCGCGAACACCTCGTTCAGCCGGTGGCCGACGAACAGCACCGCGACGCCGTCGGCCTTGAGCCGGGCGATGATCTCCATCAGCCGGTCCACCTCCCGGGTGGACAGCGCCGCGGTGGGCTCGTCGAGCACCAGCAGCCGGGTGTCCGCGTCGAGTGCCTTGGCGATCTCGAGCAGCTGCTGGTCCGCCGCGGACAGGAGCTTGACCTCGGCCGAGATGTCGAGCCGGACGTCCAGGCGGGCCAGTGCCTCGCGGGCGTGCCGGCGGACCGCGCCCCGGTCCAGCAGCCGGGTGCGCCTGCGGGGCGCGGGACCGGCCAGCATGATGTTCTCCGCCACCGTCAGGTCGGGGAACGTCACCGGGTGCTGGTGCACCACGGAGATACCCAGGGACCGCGAGACGCGCGGGTTCGGGATCGTCACCTCGGTGCCGTCCACGGCGATCGTGCCGGCGTCCGGCCGGTGCACGCCCGCCAGCATGTTGACCAGCGTGCTCTTGCCGGCACCGTTCTCCCCGAGCAGCGCGTGCACCTCGCCGGGGAACAGCTCCAGGTCGACGTGGCGGACCGCGACGACGCCGCCGAAGCGCTTCGCGACGCCGGACATCTCGACCACCGGGGTGCTCACGACGCCTCCGGGAAGGAGCGCCCGCGGGCCGCGGCGGCGAGCCGCTCCGCGGTCATCACGGTGGGCAGCATCGTGTTGGCGGCGGGCTCCACGGGGATCACCGAGGCGTCCGCGACCCGCAGACCGGCCAGTCCGTGCACCCTCCCGTCCTGGTCCACCACACCGCCGCGCCCGGCCGGGGCCATGGCGCAGGTGCCGGTGAAGTGGTAGCCCGACGCGGTCATGGTCTCGATCGCGGCGTCCAGGGCGGAGTCGTCGGCGACGGTGGCGGCGTCGAGCCCGATCGGCTCGTGCAGCATCCCGGCCAGCGGCTCGCCCGTGATGACGGCCCAGCCGAGCCGGACGATCTCGCGGATCGCGTCCCGGTCGACCTGCTCGGTCAGATAGCCCGGTGCGACCCGGGGCAGCACCGTCGCGTCGGTGGAGGTGATCCGCACCGTGCCGACCGAACGGGGCTTGTTCAGCACGCACCCCATCCCCGCGAGCTGGCCGTGGCCCGTCCCGCCGGTGCCGGCCAGCCCCCGCGCACCGGCCTCGGTGGTGGACACGTCGAGGTAGGTGAACATGGTCAGCTGCGCGTCGAGGGCGCCCGGCTGCGCCGCGGTCGAGGTGCGCAGCACCGTCTGCAGGCTGAAGTCCTCCGGAGCCCAGGTGCCCTCGCGCGGCGCGGCCAGCAGGGGCACCGAGAAGTGGTCGCCCAGGTTCTCCCCCACCGGAAGGTCCGCGACGACCGGGACGTCCAGCCCGGACAGCAGCGCCGCCGGACCCACCCCGGAGCGCTGCAGCAGGGCCGGGGTCTGGATCGCGCCGGCGGTGAGCACCACCTCGCCCGCGTCGATCACCGTGCCGTCGGTCAGCTCGACGCCGGTCGCGGTGGTGCCCCGGAGGACGACGCGCCGGACGTGGAGGTCACCGCGCACCGTCAGGCCGGGCCGTCCGCGGGCCGGCGCCAGGTGGGTCGCCGCGGTGGACATCCGGGTGGTGCCGACCCGGTTCATCGGGGCGGGACCGACGCCCTCGGCGTCCGGGGCGTTGAAGTCCGGCTGGTACCCGGCCCCGAGCGCCCGGCAGCTCCGCACGAACGCGGCCTGCAGCGGGGCGAACTCGTGTTCCTCGGCGCGTGCGATCGGGAACGCGCCGCCGCGGCCGTGGATGTCCGGGCCGGGGGCCGGGTCGTCCTCCAGCGCGCGGTAGGCGGCCAGCACGTGCGCCCAGTCCCAGCGCGGGTTGCCCCGCTCGGCCCACTCCCGGAAGTCGGCCGTGGCGCCGCGCAGCGAGATCATGCCGTTGATCGCCGAGCCGCCCCCGATCAGCCGGCCCTGCGGCACCGAGATCGGTGCGCCGCCGGCCCCCTCCGCGGCCAGCCCCCAGTCGTGGCGGGGGTCGACGTCCGCCGCGTGTCCGCGCATCGGGACCACCCGGCCCTCGAGCACGGCGGCCGGTACCGCGGTGGCGTAGTCGGGCCCGGCCTCGATCAGCAGCACCCGCCGGCCGGGGTCCTCACTGAGCCGGGCCGCCACGATGCAGCCGGCCGTCCCGCCGCCGACCACGACGACGTCGAAGGTCTCGCCCATCTCCCTAGCTCCTTTGCTGCGGGCAGTGCACGGGTGGGGGCCGGCCCCGGACGGGGCCGGCCGTGGTCCCGCCCTTCTCATCGAGGTGCGGGGGTGCAGGCGGGGCCCGGCCGGGCCCCGCCGAGCGGCTCAGGCCACGATCAGCGGCCGCAGGGTGCGGTGGGCGACCTCCAGACCGGTGTGGATCCGGTCCTCGGTGCCGCCCCAGACCGGGTCCTCGTGCTCGACCGAGAGCACGCCGTCGAAGCCGCCCTCGTAGAGGGTGTCGACGACCCGGCGCCAGTCCACGTCACCGAGTCCGGGCACGCGGTAACGCCACCAGCCGACGTCGAACGGGTCCTCGCGCACGACGGCCTTGCCCGGCCAGCCGTAGCGGTGGCGCCGCTCCGGGAAGAGCTGGATGTCCTTGGCCTGGGCGTGCGGGACGCGGTCGACGTAGGGACGCAGGGCCTCGACCGGGTCGATGCCCATCCACACCAGGTGGCTGGGGTCGTAGTTGAGGTAGAGCCCGAGCGAGAACATCCACTCCCACAGCTCCGGGGAGTAGGCGAGGTTGCCCGGGTAGCCGTCCGGGTGCCAGCCCTCCATCACGCAGTTCTCGACGATCAGCTTGACGCCGTGTTCGCCGGCCCGCTCCACCAGCGGTGGGAAGATCTCCTCGGCGTCGCGCAGGTTCTCCGCCACCGTCCGGCCGGGATGGCGCCCGACGAACGTCCCGACGGTCGGGCAGCCGAGCAGCGCGGCGGCGTCGATGCAGGCCGCGAGGTGGGCGTGCACGGCGGCGCGTTCGGCCGGGTCGGGGTGCAGGTTGTTGTCGTAGAACGCCAGCGAGCTCAGCGTCAGACCGTGCTCGTCGAACAGCGCGCGCGTGGTGTCGGCCTCGCGCTCGCCGAACGCGGCGACGTCGAGGTGGCTGGCGGTGAACGGCCGGTCGCCGATCGCCGGCCAGGCCGCCACCTCGAGGGCCTCGTAGCCCGCTCCCGCGGCCCATCGGGCGATCTCGTCCAGCGGCCGATCGGGCAGACAGGCGGTGAGCATTCCGAGTTTCACGAGGGCACCTCCACCCAGGTCGAGGACTCCGACGAGCGGATCACCGCGTCGGTCAGTGCGGCAGCACGCAGGCCGTCGGCGAACGTGGGCAGCCCGTCCGGTGCATCGCCGTGGACCGCGGAGTAGGTGTCGGCCACGAACGCGTTGAAGCAGTCCTGGTAGCCCTGCGGGTGGCCGGGCGGGAGCAGTGAGTACCGTGCCGCGGCCGGCGAGTACGCGGGCGCGCCGCGGTGCAGCACCCGGTCGCCGTCGCGGTCACCGATCCACAGCTGTTCGGGCGACTCCTGGTCGAAGCGGTAGGCCGCCCGCTCGCCGTCGAGGGAGATGCGCAGCGCGTTGCGCCGGCCGAGCGCGGTCTGGCTGACCACGACCGAGCCGGTGGCGCCGCTGTCGGTCTCGAACTGGACGGTGCTGGCCGTGCCCCCGCCCGCGGTCGCGGCGAGCAGGCGGGTGATCCGGTGCCCGCTGGTGAACTCGACCAGGTCGCACCAGTGCACACCGACGTCGGCGAACGCACGGTGCGCGCCGCCCTCGGCGGCGTCGCCGCGCCATCCGGCCGGCGCTCCGGCCGCCTGCCAGTCCTGGAGGTAGGCACCGTGCAGCAGGTGCAGCGGCCCGGCCCCGCCCGCGTGGACCCGGGCCCGGATCTCCCGGGCCGCGGGGTGGAAGCGGTAGACGAAGGGCACCGTCGCGACCCGGCCTCGGGCCGCGGCGACCAGCGCCCGCGCGTCGTCCAGCGTCGTCGCGAGCGGCTTCTCGCAGACCACCGTCTTGCCCGCGGCCAGCGCCCGGCGGGCCAGGGCGACGTGGGTGGAGTTCGGGGAGCACACGTGCACCACGTCGACGTCGTCGGCGTCGATCAGGGCGTCGCCGCTCACGGCCGCGGTGCGGGCACCGAGGCGGACGGCGGCCTCCTCCGACCGGTCGGGGCGCGAGGCCGCGACGCGGGTCACCTCGCCCCCGGCCGCCCGGACGGCGTGTGCGTGCACGCCGCCGATGAACCCGGCGCCGATGATCCCGGCGCGGAGCCTGTCCGCCATCGGTTGCTCCTGTCTCAACTCGTCGTCACGGTCAGCCCGGCCCGGTCCAGCGCGCCGTCGAGCCAGGCGCGGCTGATCCGTGCCGCCTCGGCCGGGTCGCCGTCGTAGGAGTCCAGCTCGACGACCAGCCAGTCGTCGTAGCCGACCTCGGCGACGGCGGCGAGCACACCGTCCAGGTCGAGCACGCCGCGGCCGAGCGGCAGGAACGTCGCACCGTCGGCCCCGAGGTCCTTGAGGTGCACGTGCCGGATCCGGTCCGCGTGGCGACGGATCAGCGCGGCCGGGTCGCCACCACCGGCGGCCAGGTGGGCGGTGTCCGGGCAGAAGCCGATCGTGGACCGGGAGAACACGGCCTCGATCTGTTCCGGGGACTGGCCGATCGTGCCCAGGTGCGGGTGGTAGCAGGCGGACAGGCCGTGTTCCGCCGCGATCCCGGCGACCGTGTCGAGGGCCCGGGCGAGCCGGTCGTGGTCGCCGTCGGCGATCCCCTGCGCTCGCGGCGCACCGCCACCGACCACCAGCTGTGCCGCGCCGAACCGGGCGGCGTCCTCAGCGGCCCGGCGCACCCGGTGCAGTTCATCGGGCAGGATCTCGGGGTAGACGAAGTTCCCGCCCGTGTAGACCCCGACCAGCGACAGCCCGGTCTCGTCGAGCAGCCGGTGCAGTGAGCCGGGGTGGTCGTCGCGGACCTCGGCGAACTCGCGCACGTTCCCGTCGAACATCTCGACGCCCCGGTAGCCGGCGGCGGAGATCTCGCGCAGCGCCCGGTCCATGTCTCCGGGGACCCGGTAGACGAGGTCCTTGACGCTGGTCACCCCGGCCGCGGCGCCGGTGACGCCGCCCCACGTGATCGAGTGATAGCCGAGACGCACGACCCACCTCCTTCGGTGCGGCCACGGCGCCGCACTTGCGATCGATGCGATGACAGTAAAGTTTGATCTGCACAAAAGTCAATGGACTATCCTCGGAAGCCTGGCCGAGGCGGAACGAGGAGGTCGCCGAGTGGGACCGTCCGTGCAAGGGGTCGCGCCGGACCAGCTGGACACGCTGGTCACCGTGCTCGACCTGGTTCGTTCCGGCGGCGCGCGCACACGTCCGGAGCTGGCCCGTCGCTCCGGGCTGGGGCGCACGGTCGTCTCGCAGCGGCTCGGGCAGCTGGAGGCAGCGGGTCTGGTGACCGAAGGCGACCTCGGCACGTCCACCGGCGGCCGAGCGCCGCGCGAGCTGCGCTTCCGTGCCGATGCGGGGGTGCTGCTGGTGGCCTCGCTCGGGGTGACCGGATTCGACGCCGGTGTGGCCGACCTGAGCGGACGTCTGGTCGACCACCGGAGTCGCGCCTGGGACATCGCCACCGGGCCGGAGGCCAGCCTGAGCCGGGTGGAGAGCCTGTTCGACGAGCTGCTCGCCGACCGGGGCGCTCCCGCCGTCTGGGGCGTCGGTCTGGGGGTGCCGGGCCCCGTCGAGTTCGCCTCCGGCCGTCCGGTGGCGCCACCGATCATGCCGGGCTGGGACGGCTACCCGGTCCGCGACCGGCTGGCCACCCGCTACGACGCGCCCGCGTTCGTGGACAACGAGGTCAACCTGATGGCGCTGGGCGAGTACCGGGCGGGCCGGGGGGTCGGATCCCCCGACCTGGTCCTGGTCAAGATCGGTACCGGGATCGGGGCGGGACTGATCTCCGGCGGACGGCTGCACCGCGGCGCGCAGGGCTCGGCGGGCGACATCGGACACGTCGGGTTGACCGGATCGGTCCCCGGCGCGGAGCAGGTGGTGTGCCGTTGCGGCAACGTCGGCTGCCTGGAGGCGTTCGCGGGCGGCGCCGCACTGGCCCGGGATGCGACGGCGGCCGCCCTGGACAACCGGGGGGAGCACCTGACCGAGCGGCTGGCGAAGGCGGGCGAGATCACGTCCGACGACGTCGTGCGCGCCGCCGAGTTCGGCGATCGGGTCGCGGTCGAGCTGTTGTCGCGTGCCGGTCGCCTGGTCGGCGACACCGTGGCGGCCATCGTCAACTTCTTCAACCCGTCGACGATCCTGCTCGGCGGCCGGGTCGGGACCTCCGGCGATCTGCTGTTGGCCGGGGTTCGCCAGTCGGTCTACCGCCGGTCTCTGCCGCTGGCCACCCGCGACCTGCAGATCGCGCGGGCGTCGCTGGGCGAACGAGCGGGCCCGACCGGGGCGGGCTGCATGGTCGTCGACGAGCTGTTCGGCCGGGACCTGCTGGCCCGGTGGATCCCGCACGGCAGCCCCGCCGGGATGCCTGGGCTGCATCCGAGCTCGCGCGCAGACGCCTGACGGGACAGCGGTCCACGGCCCAGCCGGCGCCGAACCGTCGGGGCCCGCGGCTCGCGCCCTGGCCCACCGCGCAGTCGGATGGCTAACCGGGCGTCGTGCAGCGGTGGGCGTGCCCCACCGATCCGGTTGCCGCGGCGGAGGGACGACGGGCTGTGTGTCTCAGGAGCGGTGCGTCTCAGGCACGGTCGGTCCTCCCCAGCAGAGCGTCGGAGATGATCCGCAGCTGGATCTCCGACGTCCCCTCGAAGATCTTGGTGAGCCGCGCGTCCCGCCAGTAGCGTTCGGCCGGGAAGTCCGTGGTGTAGCCGGCGCCACCGTGGATCTGCAGGCCCTCGCTGGTCACCCGCTCGGCCATCTCGGAGGCCACGAGCTTGACCATCGAGGCCTGCGTCGGGCTGGGCCGGCCGGCGTCGACCGCGGTGCACACCTGGTACATCAGGGCCCGCGCGGCCTCGACCTGCGCCGCCATGTCGGCGATCGTGAACCGCAGCGCCTGGTTGACGCCGATCGGGCGGCCGAACTGGACCCGCTCGCCGACGTAGGCGATCGAGTCCTCCAGCGCCCCGCGGGCCAGCCCGATCGCCCGGGCTGCGGTGTGGATGCGGGCGGTGTCCAGGTCGCCCATGGCGATCCGGAAGCCCTTGCCCGGTTCGCCGACGATCTCACTCGCCCAGGCGCCGTCGAAGGCGAGCTCCCAGGTCCTCCAGCCGTGGTAGCCGATCTTGCGGACCGGGGTGCCGGTGACGCCCTCGGGCAGGGTGCCCCGCTGCTTCGGCATCAGGAAGCAGGTCACCCCGCGCGAGCGGTGCGCCGGGTCGACGGGCTCGGTCCGCGCGAAGACCTGCAGATAGTCCGAGCCGTCGGCGAAGGTGCACCACATCTTCTGGCCGGTGATCCGCCAGCCCTCGCCGTCCGGGACGGCGCGGCAGCTCAGGTTCGCGACGTCGGACCCCGCCTCGGCCTCGGACAGCGCGAACGCGCTGAGGAACTCGCCGCGCGCCATCGCGGGCAGGTAACGGGCGCGCTGGTCGGCGTCGAACCCGGCGGTGAACTGCTGCCCGCGGGCGATCAGGCTGGCCACGCTCATCCAGGCGCGGGCCAGCTCCTCGACGATGATCGCGTACTCGGACAGGCCCAGGCCGAGCCCGCCGTACTCCTCCGGGATGAGGATGCCGAAGAAGCCCAGCTCGGCCATCTTCTCCCGCAGGGCCATCGGGATCTCGCCGTGCTCGGGGTCGAGCTCGTTGGCGACGGGCAGGACCTCCTTCATCGCGAAGTCGCGGGCCATCGCCTGGATCGCCAGGCGGTCCTCGGTGAGGAACGGTTCGGTCATCTCTCCGTCTCCGTGGGTCGATCGCGCAGGTGGATGCCGAGCCCGGCCCGGCCGGGGGCGAGGTGGTCGCGCAGGACGAGGTCGTCGTCGTAGTCCCCGCCGTTCTGCCTGCGGAACGGCAGCGGGGTCGTGTGCGGGACGGCGAGCACCCGCGCGCACAGCTCCCTCGCGGCCGTGGCGAACTCGTCGTCGGACACCCGGTTCGCGCCCGTGACGACGACGGGCGGCAGGACCTCGTAGCCGACGTAGAACAGGGTGCCGTGCTGCAGGGGGAAGAGCAGCTCGTCGAGGTGCCCGTGGACGCCGCGGGGTCCGAGGTCCGGGCCGCGCCCGCCGACCGTGGTCACCACCAGCGCCCGCTTGCCGGCGAGCGGACCCTCGCCGTAGCGCAGGGTGCGGCCGGGGTGGTCGGGATCGGTGACGCCGTAGGCGAAGCCCTTGAGGAACACGCGGTCGAACCAGCCCTTGAGGATCGCGGGCATGCCGTACCACCACAGCGGGAACTGGACGACGAGCGTGTCGGCGGCCGCGACCTTGTCCTGCTCGGCGCGCACGTCCGCGCTCAACGCACCGGCGGCGTAGGCCTGGGCCGACACCGGCCCGACCCGGAACCGCTCGTCCGGGTCGTGGCCGTAGTCCGCCGCCGTGACCACCGGGTTCCAGGCCATGGCGTGCAGGTCGGAGACGACGACCTCGTGCCCGGCCCGCTCGAGCGCGGCGACGCCCACGTCCTTCAGCGCGCCGTTCAGCGAGCGGGGCTCGGGGTGGGCGAGGACCCAGAGGATCCTCACGCGACGAGCTCGACGATCGCGGCGAGCCCCTGGCCGCCGCCCATGCACATCGTCTCCAGGCCGTAGCGGCTCCCGCGGCGGCGCATCTCGTACGCCAGGGTCGTGAGGATCCGGCAGCCGGTCGCCCCGGCCGGGTGACCGAGGGAGATCCCCGAGCCGTTCACGTTGAGCCGCGGCTCGTCCGAGGGGAGGCCCCATTCCCGCAGGCAGGCGATGACCTGGGCCGCGAACGCCTCGTTGACCTCGATCAGGTCGATGTCCGCCCACTCCAGCTCGGCGCGCCGGAGCGCCGTGGCGACCGCGGGCACCGGCCCGATCCCCATCGTCCGCGGCGGCACCCCGGCCAGCGCGGAGGTCACGATGCGGAGGAACGGGGTGAGGCCCAGCTCGGCCGCCCGCGCGGCGGTGGTCACCACACAGACCGACGCCCCGTCGCTCTGCCCGCAGGCGTTGCCCGCGGTCACCGTGGCGTCCGGGTCCTCGTGGCGGCGGACCGGCCGCAGCCGCGCCAGGTCGTCCTGGGTGAGACCGGCGCGCGGGTGCTCGTCGAGGGTCACCACGGTCTCCGGCGTGCGGCGGGTGCCGGGCACCGTGACCGGCACGATCTCCTCGGCGAACCGGCCCTCCTTCGTCGCCGCGACGGCCTTCTGCTGCGACCGGAGCGCGAACTCGTCCTGCTCGGTGCGGCTGATCGCGTACTCGGCGCGCAGGTTCTCGGCGGTCTCGAGCATGCCGCCGGGGACCGGGAAGTGCACCCCACCCGCGGTGGTGCGGCCCCGGGTGATCCGGTTGACCATCCGCAGCTCGTCGCCGCGGATCCCTTCCTGCAGGCCCAGCGCGTAGTACTCGGCCTGGCTCATCGCCTCGACACCGCCGGCGACGACCAGGTCCGCCCAGCCCTGCCCGACGGTGAGCGCCGCCTGGAGGACGGCCTGCAGCCCGGAGCCGCAGCGGCGGTCGAGCTGCATGCCGGCCACGCCGACGCCGAGGCCCGCGTTCAGGGCGGCGACCCGGCCGATGGCGGGCGCCTCGCTCGTCGGGTAGCAGTAGCCGAGCACGACGTCGTCGACGTCGCCCTCCCCCAGCCCGGTCCGGGCGATCAGCCCCCGCAGGGCCTGGGTGGCCAGGTCCGCGGCGGTCAGGGTGGCGAACACCCCGCCGTCGACGCCGACCGGCGTGCGCACCGGGTCGCAGACGACCACGTCGGACGGGCTCACGTCGGGACCTCCGTGCTGTACAGCCGCGCCGCGAGCTCGCGCAGCGCGGCGGCCTTGATCTTGGAACCGTTGGTGCCGACGGTGGTCGGCATCTGCTCGACGAGGTGCACGGAGTCGGGCACCTTGAACGTCGCGAGCGCCTGGGCACACCAGGCCCGCAGCGCGGCCGGGTCCGGGGTGGTGCCGGGCGCGGCCTCGACGAACGCGACGGCCCTGGTGTCCCCGTCCACGGTGACGCCGACGACCTTGCTCCGGGCCACGTCCGGGTGCTCGGCCAGGCGGATCTCGATCTCGGCGGGCTCCACGAGGAAGCCGCGCAGCCGGAACGAGTCGCCCATCCGGCCCGCGTAGTCGAACGCGCCGTCCGGGTGGACCGTGCCCAGGTCGCCGGAGCGGAACCAGCCGTCCTCGGTGAACGAGCGCGCGCGGATCGCACCGTCGGTGTCACCGAGGTAGCCGTCGACCACGGCGTAGCCGCGGAACTGCAGCTCGCCGGGCTCGCCCTCGGGCGGCGGCCCGCCCGTGACCGGGTCGACGGCGCGCACCTCGATGTCCGGGGACACGGGTCGACCGCCCGCCCGCCAGCGCGCGGGCGCCGGGTCGTGCTCGAGCCAGAACGACAGCAGCGAGAACAGCTCGCTGGAGCCGAAGATCCCCATGGTCGGGGTGCCGGTCTCCTTCTCGGCCCATTCCGCGACCTGGATCGACTTGCCGTAGAAGTCCCCGATGAGCAGGCGGCGGCACGCGGACAGGTCGCCGCCGTGGGCGCGGTGGCTCTCCATCAGCCGCCCGGCCACGTCGTCCGCGCAGGCCAGGTGCGTCACCCCGAACTCGCCCATGTGGGCCACGACCAGGTCGTCGTCGAACGTGGGCTCCAGCAGCGCCGCCCCGCCGGCGGCGATCGCGGCGAGCGCCGGGACGTAGCCGAAGACCCCGGACAGCGGCAGCACGACCAGGCTGACCGACTCCGCGTCCCAGCCGCCCGCGGCGGCGACGTTCCGGGCGTGGCTGGCCACGCCGCTGCCGAGGTGGGCGGCGAGCTTCGGCATACCCGTCGAGCCGGAGGTCGTGAACGCCACGGCCAGGGCGTCCCTGGTGCCGCGCAGCGCCTGCGGGTCGGCCGCACCCGACGGCGGGCTGGGCACCCAGGCCCCCGCGCCGACGTCGTAGGTCGCGGCGGCGGCCTGGTCCGCGGGCGGGCGGCCGGGTCCGGTCACGACGGCGATGCCGGGGGCGGGCACGTCCGCCTCGGCGACCGCCTCGCGCAGCCTCGCCCGCAGGTCCAGGCCGAGGAAGTCGTGGGCGATCAGCACCACCCGCGGCCGGGCCCGGTCCAGGACGTGCGCGACGTCCGCCACGCCGTAACGGGTGTTGATGCCGATGACGTGGGCGCCGAGCGCGGCCGCGGCGAACTGCGCCACCAGCGACTCGGACCAGTTCGGCAGCCATACGCCCACGCAGTCGCCCTCGCCGACGCCGTGGGCCCGCAGGTCCTCGCGCAACGTGAGGACGCGTGCGACCAGCTCCGCCCGGGTGACGCGGCGCGGCGCGGGCCCGCCGTCGATGACCACGGTGCTCACCGGGGCGGCCGCGGCGGTGTCGGCCAGCAGGTCGGCCAGGGTGGTCGTGTGGCCGGTCATGCGGCACCCCGGCTCTCGCGGGCGCCCAGCTCACCGAGCCAGCCGTGCAGGACGTCGGCGAAGCCCTCGACCTCCTCCATCGGGTAGTGCCCGATGCCCTCCAGCAGGGTGTAGCGGGAGTCCGGGATGAGCCCGGCGGCGCGCCGGACGTCCGCGGGGTCGAGCCACAGGTCGTCGTCCCCGACGACGAGGTGGGTCGGGCAGGCCACGCCGTCGAGCTCCGCCAGCACGTCGTGGGTGGCCCAGCCGATGAGGTCGCTGGTGGAGATCTCGGGGTCCTCGCGGCGGTGCATGCGCGCGATCAGCTCCGCCCGCTCGGCCGCCACCCGCCGCCCGACGACGGCGAGCGTGCCGAGGTAGGTCCGGTCCGAGCGGCTGGGCGCGGCCGAGTCGACCAGCTCGCGCTCCAGCCCGCGCACGCTCAGCATCGTCGAGTCGGTGCCGCCGTGCGCCGCCAGCGCGACGGCGCCGGCCAGGCGCTCGCCGCGGCGCACCGCGAGCTGCAGGGTGATGGCGCCCCCGATGGAACAACCCACCACGAAGGGCCGGTCCATCCCGAGCCGGTCCATGAGCTCCTCGCACCACTGGGCGTAGACACCCAGGTCCCGCACCGGGCCGCCGGGGGCGGGCTCCGAGCGACCGTGCCCCGGCAGGTCCGGGACCACCACCCGGTAGCCCAGCTCGGCGAGCCGCGGCTGGACCTCCCGCCACTGCACACCGTTCTGACCCGCCGTGTGCAGGCACAGCACCGGCCGCCCCGCGCCCTCCTCCAGCACGAAGGCGCGGGTCCCGCCCACCTCGACGTAGTCGGCCCTCATCGTGTCCCCTCCGTGCGGGCGAACGCCCGCGCCTCGTCGACCAGCGCGACGACCGCCGCGGTCAGCCGCAGGTACTCGTAGGCACTGCCCTCGACCTCGAACTCGTCGCGCAGGGTCCGCTCGGTGAAGTCGTTCCGCGGACCGGTCAGCAGCCCGGCCCACACGACGTCGGGCGCGGAGACGACGAACGTCGGCCCGTCCGGTGTGCGGGTCCCGGCCTCGAGCACCCGTCCCTTGTAGACACGGAACACCACCAGGTCGCCGCCGAGGCGCAGGCCGAGGGTGCCGTCCCAGGTGCCGGTGGCCCGGGTGAACGCGGCCGACCCGCCGAGCGCGGGGGCCAGTGCCCGCGCCCACTCCACGGACGGGAAGGACCGGCCGAGCCGGGCGCGGCGGTCGTCGACCGCCTCGCGCGCCGTGACCAGCGCAGCCGACCGGCCCACCTGCACGATCTCGTCGTGCTGGTTGCGGACCACCACGTGCCTGCCGACGACACCGTTGCGCAGTGCCGACGTGCGACGGGTGCGGGTCACCGTCATCTCGTAGGTGACCGAGTCGCCGACGTGGATCGGCGCCACGAAGTCCCAGTGCGTGTCGAACGCCGCCTCGACGTGCCCCGACAGGCCGCGCTCGTGGTGCCAGCCGAAGAAGCCGGCCAGGCCCAGCGGACCGTGGACCAGCGGGCGGCCGTCGGCCGACCGGCCGTGCTCGGTGTGCAGCGCGGCCCGGTCCCCGCTGACCTCGGCGAAGGCCGCGACCACCGCCGCGGAGAAGCTCCGTGCCGGGCCGGTGTAGACCTGCCCGACCTCGAAGTCCTCAAAGTGGGGCGCGGCCGCCCCTGCCCCGGGCCCACCGGCGTACACCGGCGACCCGGTGGTGGCACTGGTGCTCATCGACCGTCCTCTCCGACGGGCCGTCGCGATCGTCGTCCCCGACGCGCTCGCGACGACACGAACGAACGTTCTTACGCCTGCTATGCAATCAGCAGCTTCCCGGCCCGTCAAGAGCAGGAGCGCCGTAGCGGGTGCGCTACCGTGAGCGACATGAACGACCGTTCCCCGACCCTGGTCGCCGAGACGGGGCGGCGGAACGAGGCCGCGATCCTCAACGCCGCGATCCACGCCTTCGGCACCCAGGGCTTCAACGGCGCCTCGATGCGCGACGTGGCCCGCGGCGCCGAGACCAGCCTGTCCAACCTCTACAACTACTTCCCGTCGAAGTCGAAGCTGCTCGCCGCGGCGCTGCGACACGCCAACGCCGAGCTGCGCAGCCGCGTCCTGTCGGCCGTGGAGCTGGCCGGCGACGACGCCCCGTCCCGCATGCGCGAGGCGGTCCGCGCGCACGTCGGGTTCGTCGTCGAACACCAGACGGCGACCCTGGTGGCGACCAACGAGCTCCGCTACCTCGACCCCGAGGACCGCGCCGCACTGGTGGAGGACCGGGACGCCACCCAGGACGCCTTCGAGCGCATCGTCACCCAGGGCGTCGCCGACGGAGCCTTCCGCACGCCCTACGCCACCGACGCGGCACGCACGATCCTCGGTGCCGTCGCGGCGATCGCGAGCTGGTACCGCCCGGACGGCGCACTGGGCCGCGGCCAGCTCGCCGAGCAGTACGCGCGCTACGCCCTCGCCCTGCTCGAGGCCCCCCTCACGCACTGACGCCCGCCGCGGGGGGCGACCCGGCGAGATGCCTCTTGTCCGCTGTGACCCGAGTCGCTAGCGTCCTAAGAACGATCGTTCGTACTCGTGTCGGAGCTCCTCGTTCTCCGGCACCCTCACCGCCGCACCGTTGCGGCCTGGAGGTGGACCCGGATGGACCAGCACGCTCCCCCGAAGAAGATGGGCCGGCTCGCTGCCGCGGCGGTCTTCGCCACCGCGCTCGAATGGTTCGACTTCCTCATCTACGCCACGGCCGCCGCCCTCGTGTTCGGGCACCTGTTCTTCCCCTCGGTCAGCCCGGTGGCCGGCACCCTGGCCTCCTTCGCGACGTTCGCCGTCGGCTTCGTCGCGCGACCGCTCGGCGGCATCATCGCCGGGCACGTCGGCGACCGCTTCGGCCGCAAGCCCCCGCTGGTCGCCGCCATGCTGCTGATGGGCGTGGCGACGTTCGCGATCGGCGTCCTGCCCGGGTACGCGACCATCGGGATCTGGGCACCGATCCTGCTGGTGGTCGCCCGCCTGGTCCAGGGCCTGGGCGTCGGCGCCCAGTGGGGCGGCGCCGCGCTGCTGCTCACCGAGCACGCCCCGGTCGAACGGCGCGGGTTCTACGGGTCGCTCGTGCAGACCGGCGCCATCGCGGGAGCGGTCGCGGGCAACCTCTTCTTCCTCCTGCTGACCACCGTCCTGTCCGAGGAGCAGTTCATCGCCTGGGGTTGGCGCGTCCCGTTCCTCTCCGGCCTCGCCCTGGTCCTGATCGGCGCCTACGTGCAGCTCAAGATCGAGGACACCCCGGTGTTCCACGACCTGCAGCAACGGTCGGCGGAGTCCCGGCGCGACGCCGGACTGCGCAAGGCACCGCTCGTCCAGGCCGTGCGGCACTACTGGCGCGAGATCCTCCAGGCCGCGGGCGCGTTCTTCGTCGTCAACGCCACCTTCTACATCCTGATCAGCGGGATGCTGAGCTACGCCACCACACAGGTCGGCATGTCCCGGTCGGCGATCCTGTGGTGCGTCATGGGCGCGGGCCTGACACAGGTCGTGTCGATGCCGTTCTTCGGCGGTCTGACCGACCGGATGGGCTCGCGGAAGAAGCTCTACCTCACCGGCACGGTGCTGATGGCGGTCTGGGCCTTCCCGATGTTCCTGCTGATCGACACCGGCTCGCTGCCGCTGGTGTTCCTCGCCCTGCTGGTCGGGTTCACCATTCACGCGACGATGTACGGCCCCCAGGCCACCCTGTACGCCGAGATGTTCCCGGCGGACGTCCGCTACTCGGGTGCCTCGCTGGGCTACCAGTTCGCCTCGGTGTTCGCCGGCGGTCTCGCCCCGTTCATCATGACCGCGTTGCTGGCGGGCACGGGTGCCTCCTGGTCGGTCGCGCTCTACATCATCGCCACGTCCGTGGTCACCTTCGTCGCGGTGGTGACGCTGAAGGAGCGCTACCGCCGCGACCTCTACGAGACCTCCGACGCCGAGGCGGCCGGGACCGTCGCCACCCCGGGCTGAGCGCTCCGGCCGTCCCCACCGCCGCACCGGGATCGACCGGATGCCCCGCGGCGCCGCCTCGGCGACATCGGGCGCGTACGGACCCGACCACCCGGCGGGCGCCGGCCGCCACGGGCCGAAGGTCCCGCTCTTCCCTGCCGTCCGATCCTGACGCCCGTCCGTCGCGGTGGCCTAGCGTCGCCCCGGTCGGAAGGACGGCAATGGACCGGATGGCTGTGCAGCTGCGGAACGTCATCGTCGCCAGCGACGAGTACCGGCGCGCGGAGGCCGCCGCGCTCGGCGTCGGCCTCACCGAGTCCGCGGCCCTCGGCGAGCTCTACCACCGCGGGCCGCTGCCGCCCTCGGCACTGGTGACCCGGCTCGGCGTGGCGTCCGCGAGCGTCACCACGCTGCTGGACCGGCTGACCGCGGCCGGGCTGGCGCAGCGCATGCCGCACCCCACCGACCGGCGCAGCGTCCTCGTCGTGCTGACGCCGCGCGGCCGCCAGACGACCGCGGCGATGTTCGCCATGTTCACCGAGGACATCCTGCGCGCGGTGCACTCCGCGCAGCCGGAGCACGTCCGCGAGTTCACCGCCGTGCTGGCGCGGATCGCCGCGATGCTGCACCAGCGGGTCGCGGACCCGGCGACCGTCGCCCGGGACCTGACCCGGCGGGTGGCGGAGGGCGGGCCGGATTCGAGCACCCCGAGCACGGAACCCGTCTGACCCCGGACCCGCCACCCCGGGGTCAGACGGTCTCCCCCGCACCAGCGAGGCCGTCGACCAGCTGCACCAGGCGCACCAGCGGGCACGGGTGCCGCTCGGGACGGCCGGCGTGCACGGGGTGCTCGCACCGGCCCACGGGGTCGGACCGGTGCCCCTCCACCAGACGGTCGCAGATGAGCCGCCGGTCGGGTGAGGCCAGCAGCACGTCCGCCATGCCCAGCATCGCGCGCATCGGCGCGCCACCCGGGCTTCTGCAGATCATTCCCTCGGACATGGGAACCCCCTCTCGTCGTGGCCCACCGATGTTGCGGACCCCATCAGCGTAAACGGCGGGTGCCGCGATTCACGGTCCGATCGGAAACGATTTGTACGGCGACCGGATATCATGGCGTGAGTGCTACGACCGGCCGTTCGGCCGCGAGATCCGAATCGTGCCGGTCGGGCGGTCGCGGGACCTTCGGCCTGCCGATAGAGGATCGAAGTACCCTGGCCGGCAGGGCCTCGCCGGGCGTTCCGTCACCGTTCGGCGCGCGCACGGGAAACAAATCCGGCGTACGGGTTCCGACACACCCCGGTGGCGCTACCGTGATCCCATGAAAGGTGACGACAAATCAGCGACGGCGTGGCCGGACGGTCCGCACGAGTGGCCGACGTTCTCCGATGCGGCATTGCTGCAATGGCTCGACGGTCACGAGATCCGCGACACCGACCTGCTCGAATTCGGTGTGATCACGATCCGGTCCGACGACCGCGTCATCGGCTACAACCGGTACGAGTCCGGTCGGGCCGGTATCCGCGCGGAGCGGGTCCTGGGCCGGGACCTGTTCGTCGACGTCGCGCCGTGCCTGAACAATTTCATGGTCGCCGAGCGGTACCGGGCCGACGGCGACCTCGACGAGGAGCTGGACTACGTCTTCACCTTCCGCATGCGTCCGACCCCGGTCCGCCTGCGGCTGCTCGCGGCTGCCGGTGGGCACCGCCGTTACCTGGCGATCAGGCCGCGATGACCGCGGCCGGCCCGCCGCCCGACGCGGCGGCCGAGCTCGAGGACCTGCTGCAGTTCTTCTACCAGTGTCCCGTCGGCCTGGTCGGCGCCCACGACGACGGACGGGTGCGCCGGGTCAACCCGGCCGCCGTCCGGATGCTCGCCCCCGTACTGCGGCCCGGCGAGGACCTGGACCGGCTCCATCCCCTGCTCGACCGGCTCGCCCCCGGGCTGTCGGCGATGCTGACCACCCGGCCCGACCGGCTCGGGCCGCTGCACCCCGGGACCCGCGTCGTCGTGACCGTCCCGCCGGACGGGGGCTCGCAGGTGGAGCTGCGCTTCGTCCGCGTCGCCGCCGACCACGTCATGGTGGTCACCGCCGACGTCACGGTCGAGCAGCGGCTCGCCCATCGCACCCTGAGGCTGGCCGCACGCCTGCGCGACGTCATCGCGGCCACCGAGGCCTACCGGGAGGCCGCGGCCGAGGTCCTCGGCGTCGGGGCCAGCGGAGTGGGCGTCCTGGAGGAGCTGGTCCTGCGCGGCCCGCGCACACCGAGCGCGATCTCCCGCCGGGTCGGGCTGTCCTCCTCCAGCGTCACGGCCGTGGTCGACCAGCTCGAGTCGGCGGGACTCGTCGAGCGGGTCGCCAACCCGGCGGACCGCCGCAGCACGCTGGTGACCCTCGCCCCCGGTGCCTCCGACCGGGTCCGTCCCGTGCTCGACCTGCTCGTCAGCGGCATCGACCGGGTGGCCGAGGGCGCCTCGGCCCATGCCCAGGACGTGGCGGTCACGCTGGAGGCCGTCACCTCGGCGCTGCGCAGCCGCACGGCCGTGCGCGGCCGACAGGTGCCGCGCCCCGTCCGGCCGACGGACGGCTGACGGCCCTCCGCCCGGGTGGGTCGGTGCCGGTGCCGACGCCGTCACCGGATCCGACGGCGCGGGCGGACGGTCCGGACGGCGCGGACCACCGCGTCGAGGTCGGCGTACCGGCCGGAGGGCAGCTCGGCCAGGAGCCGGCGCAGTACACCGGGCGCGCCCCAGGCGTCGGCCTCGGCCAGCACCTGCCAGCGCTGGGCGGGAAACGTCAGACCGGCCAGCACGGGACCCACGGAGCGGAGCAGGACCTCCGGCGGCTGCGGCGGCACCCGCCGGCCCGACGGCCGCGCCGGGGCCGCCGAGGCCGCCGGGGGGCACGGGACAGCGGGCGCACCGTCCGGGAGCTCTCCGGGCACGACGAGGCGCAGCCCGCGACCCGTTCCCCGGGCGACCGGCCGGAGGTCGGTCGCGGTCATGCGGCCGCCCCGCCGTCCGGTCCGAACTGCTCGCCGGTGCAGGTCGGGTCGTCGCGCAGGTGCCGGTAGCTGCGGCCGGGGCGCAGCAGCGGTCGCCCCGGCTCCGGGTGGGCGGCGACGAGGCAGGCCCGGTCCGGGGGGATCGGGGTCCAGCATCGCTCGCACAGACGGATCTCGAGTTCCTTGCGCACGGGCACCTCCGGCCTCGCTCCCCCGCCGGTCGGGAGGGCGGTCCCAGGGTGGCCGTCGGCGGGGCCCGCCGTCGTGGGCCGGGTGGAGCAGTTCCGCGGGAGATGTCGGCGACGCGGACTACGCGGCTCCGGTGCCTCTCGGGACCGGAGAATCACCGGTCCCGTCGTTCCCCGCCCCGTGTTCCTCCAGGACGGCGGCCAGGACGTCGCGGATCGACACGATCCCCGCGGGGCTCCCGTCCCGGGTGGCCAGCAGGTGCCGGATGCCCGCCTCGAGCATCACCTCGGCGGCCGTCGTGACCGCGGCGGAGACGTCCACCGAGACGATCTCGGTCGTCATCGCGTCCTCGACGATCGTGTCGTCGGGGTCGAGACCCTCGGCGACCGCCGCCACCAGGTCGCGTTCGGAGACGATGCCGACCGCCGAGCGCCGACGCACGACGAGCAGGACGCCGATCTCGTCGGCGGCCAGGTCACGGGCGGCGTCGCGCAGGCTCCGGTCCCACTCGACCTCGTCCACCGGGGACCGCAGGACACTGCGGACCGCCGGGCCACGGGGCGGCCCCGTCGTCGTGGCGCTCACCGGTCACCGTCCGCGCGCACGACGGCCAGCGGGCACGGCAGCTCGTAGAGCAGGGCCTGGCTCGTCGAGCCGTGCAGCAGCCCGGTCAGTCCGGACCGCCCCGACGACCCGACGACGAGCAGCTGTGCGGTGCCCGCCCGGGCCAGCAGCGCCGCCCGCGCGGGACCGTGCACGACGATCCGGCGGACGGGGACGTCGGGGTACTTCTCGGTCCAGCCGGCGAGGGCCTCGGCCAGTACGCGTTCCTGCGCCTGCTCCGCCTCGACGCGGCCGAACCCGCCCCCGCGGTCGTCCACCCGGTCACCACCCGCGTCCTGCCAGGCGTGCACGGCGACGAGCGCGGCCCCCGTGGCCGCGGCGTGGTCGAAGGCGAAGGCGAGGGCGGCCTCGCTGAGTTCGGAACCGTCCACCCCGACCACGACCGCACCGGCGGTCCGGGTGGGACCGCGGCGGGGCGGGACGGCCACCACCGGGCAGGGCGCTGACGCCGTCAGGGCCGCGGCCGTGCTCCATCCGAAGGCCTCCAGGGGCTCACCGGTGTGCGGGGCCAGGACGAGCATCACGGCGTCGCGGCTCTGGTCGCGCAGGACCGCGACCGGGTCCCCGGTCAGTGCCCGGCTCTGCACCTCCACCGCGGGCGCGACGATCCGGGCGTGCTCGGCCGCCGCGCTCACCGCGTCCGCACCGGCCCGGTCGAACCGCCGCCCCTGCGCGTGCAGCAGGCGCAGCGGGAGGTGCCGGCTCCCGGCGGCCACCGCGGCCCAGGTGACCGCAGTGCGGTCGCGCGGTGAGCCGTCGACGCCGACGGCGAGGAAGGATCGGGGTGCACTCATGGTCTCCTCCGTGTGGTCCGGTGTGGTCCGGTGGTGTGGGCCCCGGATGCGTCCGCCCGCGTTCACTGCCGCGCGCGCCCGGTCCAGACCGGTTCCACGCGCGCCCAGTCCTCCTCCCACGCCTGCGCGAAACGCCGGCCGGTCCACCGGTAGAGCCCGGCGCCGAGCCCCAGGACCGTCGCCCCGGCCGTGATCGCGACGAGGACGCCGGCGATGACCGCCGCGGCGACCGCGTCGGCCGCGGTGACCGGTGCCGGCACCAGCCGGTCGTCGGCCGTCGTCCAGACCCGGACCCGGTCGCCCGCGTCGCCGGGCAGCTCCGTGCGGGTGGTACCGGTGTGCGGGAGGCCGTCGTGTCCGGTCCATCGGACCGTGGCGGGGTAGGGCTGCCCGGAGACCCGGCTCCCGCTCGCCGCGATGTCGTACACCAGCACCGCCTCGGTCGCCGTCCGCTGCCGGGCCTCGGCCCGCGCCCGGTCGGTCGTCGCCCCGTGCACGCTCGTGACGGCCGCCCAGCACCCGGCCGCCGCCAGCACGAGCAGGACCGCCAGCAGCACGGTGCCGGCGTCCTCCAGGTGCTGGGCCCGCCGGCGGGTCCGGTCCGCCGTGGACGCCGTGTGCAGGCCCTTCGCCATCGGGCCACCTCCCCGTGTCGTCCCCGCGAACAGCGTGGTCCGGCGGGGCGCACACCGGGCAGGGCCGGGCCGCCCGTCCCGGCGGGGCATCGGTCATGGCCGGTACGGGACCTTCGGTACTGCTCCGGGCCGGGCGCGACGGACACCGTGGTGGTACGGCCCCGCGGGGCGGCACCACGAGGAGGACCCCATGATCTCGACCATCGACGGGCTCCCGCCGGGCATCGACGGCGTCCGCGTGTCCGGCACCGTCACCCGTGCCGACTACGACGACGTCGTCGCACCGCTGGTCGCGGCGGCGGCGGCCACCGGTCGACGGCTGCGGGTGGTCGCGGTGCTCGACGACTCCTTCACCGGCATCACACCCGACGCGGTGTGGGAGGACCTCGAGCTCGGCATGCGCGCGCTGCCGCTGTTCGACGGGTGCGCGGTCGTCAGCGACCGGGAGTCCGTCCGGATCGCCTGCCGCGTCGCGGCCGTCGTGGCGCCGTACTCGCTGGCGGTGTTCCCCGAGGCGCAGCAGGACAGCGCCGTGAGCTGGCTGGTGGGCCTGCCGGCCGCCGGCTTCGCGATCGACCTGCGCCCGGACGACGGCATCGCGGTCGTACGCGTCGACCGCCCGCTGCGGGCCGCCGACTTCGATCGGCTGACCCGGGAGATCGAGTCCTGGAGCGCCGCCCACGGCGAGCTCGGCGGGCTGGTGCTGGTGGCGCCCTCGTTCCCGGGCTGGGAGAACGTCGAGGGCATGGTCCGGCACCTCACGTTCCTGCTGCGGGAGCACCGGCGCGTGCACCGGATCGCGCTCGCCGTCGACGGACTGCTCCCCACCGTCGCCCCGGCCCTGGCCGGAGCGGTGCTGCACCCGGCCGTGAAGCACTTCGCCCACCGCGACGTCGAGGCCGCGATCGCCTGGGCGGCTGCCGGGCAGCCGGCCGCGGTGGAGTCCTGACACCCGGTGAGCACCGAGCCGGCCGGGATCCGGGAGACCCACACCGGTCTGGTCGTCCTCGCCGGGGACCGGGCGTACAAGGTCAAGAAGGCGGTGCGGACGCCGTACTGCGACTTCGGCAGTGCCGCGCTCCGGCGGCGGGCGCTGGCCCGCGAGCTGGAGCTCAACCGGCGCTTCGCACCCGACGTCTACCTGGGTCTCGGGAGCTTCCGTTCACCGGACGGCGCAACCCCGGAGCCCGTCCTGGTCATGCGGCGGATGCCGGCGGACCGGAGCCTGACCGCTGCGCTGTCGTGCGCCGGCCCGGAAGAGCGCGACGAGCTGGTCCGCTCGGTGGCCCGCGCGGTGGCCGACGCCCACCGGCGCGCACCGCGCGGCGACCCCGGCCGGGCCGGGCCGGCAGCGCTCGCGGCGCGCTGGTCGGCCAACCTCACCGAGCTCGGCGAGCTCACCGCCGACCGGGCGGTGCAGGAGCGGCTGGCCCCGATGCGGACGCTGGCCCGGGACTACCTGACCGGGCGCACCGAGCTGTTCGGGCTCCGCGAGACCCGGGTGGTCGACGGGCACGGGGACCTGCTCGCCGACGACGTGTACTGCCTCGACGACGGCCCGCGGCTGCTGGACTGCCTCGACTTCGACGACGACCTGCGCCAGGTCGACGTGCTCGACGACGTGGCGACCCTGGCCATGGACCTCGACCACCACGGCATGCCCGGGGCGGCCCGGGCACTCGTCGACGGGTACCGGCGGTGCACCGGCGACGACGCGCCGGACTCGCTGCTCCACCACTTCGTGGCCTACCGGGCCGTCGTCCGCGCCAAGGTCGCGGCGCTGCGGGGCCGCCAGGGCGCCGCCGGCGCGGCCGCCGAGGTCGACGCCCTGTCGACGCTCGCGCTGCGCGGGCTGCAGGCGGGTGCGGTGCGGCTGGCTCTGGTCGGTGGGCCGCCC
>NZ_JAMXSG010000209.1:0-10544 GCF_024124365.1 Pseudonocardia sp. McavD-2-B | reverse complement strand
CGCGGGTGCGGCGGCGCCGCAGCCGGCGGCGACCATCAGGGCGACGGCCGCGGCCGCCGTCCCGGCGCGACGGAGACGGGCGGGGTGCGGGTCACGGGTCACACCGGTCATCCTGGCCGGAACCGGGCACGACGGCAGCACGGGTGTGGTCGCGCAACACCGGCGGTCACGGCGCGTCGACCCGCACCTCGAGCGACCCGAGGCGCTCGAACCCGAGGTCCGACGGCCCGTCGGCCGGTGTGGCGAGCCGCAGCGCGGGGAACCGCCCGACCAGCGCGTGCAGCGCCACCTCGATCTCCTGACGGGCCAGCGCGGCCCCCAGGCAGTAGTGGGCGCCCTGGCCGAACCCGAGGTGCCCCTCGCCGCGGCCCGGGTCCCGGGTCACGTCGAGCTCGTCGGGCCGGTCGTGCCGACGCGGGTCGAAGTTCGCGGTGACCAGCCCGGCCGTCACCGACTCCCCCGCCGCGATCCGGGTGTCGCCGACGACGACGTCGGTGCTCGCGTACCGGGGCGTGCTCACCGGGACCGCGCCGCAGGTCCGCACGATCTCGTGCACCGCGGTGGGCCACCGCCACGGTTCGGCGCGCAGCGTCGCGAGCTGGTCGGGGCGGGTCAGCAGGGCCAGCGTCGCCCGGGACAGCACGTGCGCGGTCGTCTCGAACCCGGCGACGACCAGGTCGAACAGCAGGACGTCCAGCTCGTCGGCGGTGAGCCGGTCGCCGTCGTCGTGCACCGCGACGAGCACGTCGACCAGGTCGTCGCGCGGGTCGGCACGCCGGGCCGCGACGAGCTCGTGGATCTGTGCGACGACGGCCCGCGCCACGTCGGGCATCCGCTCCGGGTCGGGTGCGACGAGCAGCGCGGCCAGCTCCCGCCAGAGCCCGCGCTGCTCCACCGGGACGCCGACGAGCTCGCAGATCACCGCGATCGGCAGCGCGCGGAACACCGTGGGCAGCAGGTCGACCGGGCTGCCGTCGGCACCGGTGGCAGCGACGTCGTCGAGCAGCTCGGCGGTGAGCTGCTCCACGCGGGGGCGCAGCGCGGCGACCCGGCGCACGGTGAACGCCCGGGAGACGAGCCGGCGCAGCCGGGCGTGGTCGGCGCCGTCGCGGACGAGCAGGCCCCGGCCGAGGTGGTCGAGCTCCGGCGGCAGCCCGAGCCCCGTCAAGAGCGTGCCCATGACGTCCCCGGCGCCGGGCACCCCGGCGGGGTCGTTGCGGAACCGCGGGTCCAGGAGCAGGGCGTGCACGTCGTCGTGCCGGGTGACGAGCGACGCGGCGCCCATCGGCGACTCCGGCATCGCGACGACGGGCCCCTGTTCGCGCAGGCGCCCGAAGGCGGCGACCGGGCAGGTGGTGCGGTCCACGACGTACTCCCTCGACGGCGTCAGCAGGTCCGGTCCATCGGACACCGTGCCGTCGCGGCAGGGTCAAGCCCGCAACGCCGACCGACCTCCGTGACGCCACACAATTGACGATGGCGCCATCCTGCGCCATAGTTGCGCCATGGAGTTGGACGGATATGTCGATCGCCTGCGCACCGAGTTCGCCGCACTGGGCGAGGCCGCGGGCGAGGACACGCGGGTGGCCGCGGAACGGCTGCTCACGCCCCTGACGTCGACGACCCGCTTGGTCCTGCTCGAGGCGCTGGCCGCGGCGGCCGACGAGATCACCCTCGAGCTCGCACCGGGGTCGGTGCACGTGCGGCTGCGCGGCAGCGACCCCGAGTTCGTCGTCACCGCAGGGTCGGCCCCGCCGTCGGCACCCCCGGCGACGACGGAGGCGCCACCCGTGGCGCCATCGCCACCGGCGGGCGCCGACGGCGAGTCCGGGCCGGTCGCCCGGATCAACTTCCGGCCGCCGGAGACGCTCAAGACCCGGATCGAGGAGGCCGCCGGGCGGGACGGCCTCAGCGTGAACACCTGGCTGACCCGTGTGGCCGCGGCCGCGCTGGACCGCCCCGCCACCGCGCCCGACCGCCCCGACGCCGCCCGCCGCGGCCGCGTCGGCTGGTTCGGCTGAGCCACACGACCTCTGCCACCCACCCCTGACTCACGGCGTCCCCGCGACGCCGAGGAGGCGATGCCCCGTGCCCACCTACGACACCCCCGAGCCCGTCACCGCGATCGTCGACCTCGCCATCGGCGAGCTACGGGTGACCGCGTCGGACCGCACCGACACCGTCGTCGAGGTCCGCAGCTCCGACGCCGACCGCGCCCACGCCGACCGGGTCCGGGTCGAGCTGACCGGGCGGGAGCTGCGCGTCACCGGCCCGCAGCTCGGGCTGCTGCAGAAGCTCACCCCGCGCACCCCCGGCCGCTCGATCGAGGTCGGGATCGCCCTGCCCGCCGGGTCGGCGCTGACCGCCGCCACCACCTACGGCGGGATCGTCGTCGAGGGCCCGCTCGGGGCCTGCGAGGCCCGCACCCGCTTCGGCGACGTCCGCGTCGACGACGCCGCCTCCGCCGACCTGAGCACCGGCTTCGGTCACGTCCGGATCGGCGGAACCGTCACCGGGGACGCCACGGTCCGCTCCGACCACGGCGGCATGCAGATCCACCGCATCGGCGGCACCGCGACGCTGAGCAGCAAGCACGGCGGCATCCGTGCCGACGAGCTGACCGGCGACGCCGAGCTGACCGGCACGCACGGCCCCGTCGACGTCGACGAGCTCGGCGCGGGCGCCCGTGTGCGCACCGCCTACGGCGACGTCCGGCTCGGCCGCGTCCACCGCGGCGAGGTGTCGCTGACCAGCACGCACGGCCGGCTGGAGATCGGCGTCGCGCAGGGCAGCGCCGCCTGGCTCGACCTCGACACCTCCGGCCGGGTCGGCAACGACCTCGCACCGCGCGAGGCCCCGGACGGCGACGCCGTCGACACCGTCGCCGTGCACGCCCGGTCCCGCGAGGGCGACATCGTCGTCCGCCGCGCCTGACCCCCGCCGGCCGCGATCCCACCCATGAACCCGTCCACGAGAGGAACCACCGTGCCCACACCTCCGCCCGCGATCGCCGTCGCCGCCGTGCACAAGTCCTACGGCGACCACGCCGTGCTCCGCGGCATCGACCTCGACGTCCCCGCCGGGACGGTGCTCGCGCTGCTCGGCCCGAACGGCGCCGGCAAGACGACGCTGGTCCGGATCCTGTCCACGCTGCTGCCACCGGACTCCGGACGCATCCGCATCGCCGGGCGCGATCCGGCGACCGACCCCGACGGCGTCCGCGCCGCGATCGGGGTGACCGGCCAGTTCTCGGCCGTCGACGGCCTGCTCACCGGTGCGGAGAACCTGCGGCTGATGGCCGACCTGCACCACCTGCCCCGCGACGCCGGCCGCGCCCACACCCGGGAGCTGCTCGACCGCTTCGGCCTCGCCGACGCCGCGGACCGGCGCGCCGGGACGTACTCCGGCGGGATGCGCCGCCGCCTCGACCTGGCCATGACCCTCGTCGCCGACCCCGCCGTGCTGTTCCTCGACGAGCCGACCACCGGGCTGGACCCACGCAGCCGCCGCGACCTGTGGGACGCCGTACGCGACCTCGTCGGCCGCGGCGTGACCGTGCTGCTGACCACCCAGTACCTGGAGGAGGCCGACCAGCTCGCCGACGACGTCGCCGTCCTGGACGGGGGCCGGCTCGTCGCCCGCGGCACCCCGGCGCAGCTCAAGGCCCGGGTCCCCGGCGGGCACGTGCGCCTGCGCTTCGCCGACGACGACGCCCTCGCCGCCGCCCGCACCGTGCTGCCCGCCGCCGTCGCCGACACCGCCGCGGTGACGCTGCAGCTGCCCGCCGCCGGGGCCCGCGACCTGCGGGACCTGCTGGACCGCCTCGCCGGGACCGGGGTGGAACCCGAGGAGCTGACCACCCACACGCCCGACCTCGACGACGTCTTCCTGGCCCTCACCGGCCACCCGAGCACCCCGGAGGTGGCCGCGTCATGAGCGCCGCCGTCATGGACACCACCGCCCTCGACCGTCCCAGCCTGCTCACCGACTCGGTGACGATGCTGCGCCGCCGCATCCGGCACCTGCGCCGCTACCCGTCGCTGACGATCATGCTGATCGCCCAGCCGCTGGTGTTCCTGCTGCTGTTCGTGGTCGTCCTGGGCGGCACGATGGGCGCCGGGCTGGGCGGTGACCGCAGCGACTACCTGGCCTTCGTCACCCCCGCGGTGCTGCTGCTGACCGTTGCGAGCGTCGCGATGGGCACCGCCATCGGGGTCGCCACCGACATGACCGAGGGCGTCGTCGCCCGCTTCCGGACGATGGCGATCGCCCGGTCCAGCGTCCTCACCGGGCACGTCGTCGGCGCGTTCGTACAGACCGCGGTCGGTCTGGTCGTCGTGCTCGGGGTGGCGCTGGCGCTCGGCTTCCGCAGCGGTGCCGGGCCGCTCGCCTGGCTGGGCGTCGCCGGGATGTTGGCGCTGCTCACGGTCGCCCTCACCTGGCTGACCGTGGCCCTCGGGCTCGCCGCCGCCAGTGTGGAGACGGCCAGCAACACCCCGATGTTCCTGATGCTGCTGCCGTTCCTGGGCAGCGGGTTCGTGCCGGTGGACTCGATGCCGGCCGGGCTGCGCTGGTTCGCCGCGTACCAGCCGTTCACCCCGGTCATCGACACCCTGCGCGGGCTGCTCGGTGCCGGGTCCGGCAGCGGGGCCGGGCCCGGCACCGACGCCGCGCTCGCCGTCGGCTGGTGCGTGGTGATCACCGTCGGGAGCCTGCTGTGGTCGCGCCGGCTCTACGAGACCCGCGCGGCGCGCTGAGCGTCAGCCTTCCGGCGGGCGGTCGACGTGGACGGGCAGGGCGGGCAGCCGCTCGAACCCCAGCCGCGACGGGCCGTCCGCCGGTTCGGCGAGCCGGAGCCCCGGGAAGCGCGTGACCAGCGCCGACAGCACGACCTCGACCTCCTGGCGGGCCAGCGCGGCGCCGAGGCAGTAGTGCGCGCCGTGCCCGAACCCGAGGTGCCCCTCGCCGCGTCCGGGGTCGCGGCGCACGTCCAGCTCGTCGGGCCGGTCGACGACGCGTGGGTCGAAGTTCGCCGGCAGCAGGCCGGGCAGCACCGCGGTCCCGGCGGGCACCGGTGTCCCGGCGATCTCGGTGTCCTCGGCCGCGTAGCGCGGGGCCCCGGCCGGGATCGGGCCGCAGGTGCGGACCAGCTCGTGCACCGCCGTCGGCCACAGCTGCGGGTCCGCCCGCAGCGCGGCGAGCTCGCCCGGGCGGCTGAGCAGTGCGAGGGTGCCCTTGGCCAGCACGTGCGCGGTCGTCTCGAACCCGGCGACGGTCAGGTTCACCGTCATGTCGACGAGCTCCTGCTCCGAGAGCCGGTCGCCGTCCTCGTCGTGCGCCGCGACCAGCCCGGACAGCAGGTCGCCGGCCGGCTCCCGGCGACGGGCCTCGATCAGGTCCCGGACGTGGGCGACCATCCCCCGGGCGGCGTCGGGCATCCGCGCGGGGTCGGGCTGGATCAGCAGCCGGGCGAACTCCCGCCAGCGGTCCCGGTCGCCCTCCGGCACGCCGACGAGCTCGCAGATGACCGCGATCGGCACCGGGTAGGCCAGCGCCTCCACCAGGTCGACCGGGGTGCCGTCGGCACCGGCCGCAGCGACGTCGTCGAGCAGGCCGTCGACGATCGCCCCGACGCGGGGGCGCAGCCCGTTCACCCGGCGCACCGTGAACGCCCGCGACACCAGCCGGCGCAGCCGCGCGTGGTCCTCGCCGTCGCGGCCCAGCATCGGACGGCGGAGCAGGTCGAGGTCCTCGGGCAGCCCGATCAGGCCGGTCTGGGCGTTGCGCAGGAAGTTCTCCGCCTCCGGCACCGCGGCGGCGTCGTGCCGGAAGCGGTCGTCGGTGAGCATCGCGCGGACCTCGGCGTGCCGGGTCACCATCAGCCCCTGTTGGGTCGGCCGCCCGGGCACCTCCAGCGGGATCTCGACGGCCGCGGCCACCTCGCGCAGCGCGGAGAAGCCGGCGACCGGGTCCGACGGGTCCACGGTGTCCGGGCCTGCGGTCGTCGCGGTCGGCGCGGCGGTGGTCGTGTCCTCTGCCATGGGCCCAGTCGACACCGTGCCGTCGCGGCATGGTCAAGCCCCGCGATCGGGCGGGTTCGGTCCCGTTCGTCCCGCTCTCCCCGTAGGCTCCGCGCGTGCGCACGGATTCGGCCATGCAACGGACGGTGACCCGGTGAGCGGACTGTTCGCCCTGCTCGACGACGTCGCGGCGCTGGTGCGCCTGACGACGGCCTCCCTCGACGACGTCGCCGGCGCGGCCGGGCGCGCGGGGGCCAAGGCCGCGGGTGTGGTCGTCGACGACGCCGCGGTCACCCCCCGCTACGTGCAGGGGCTCAAGCCCGAACGCGAACTGTCGATCATCTGGCGGATCGCCAGGGGCTCGCTGATCAACAAGATCGTGTTCATCCTGCCGGTCGCGCTGATCCTCTCCCAGTTCGCGCCGTGGCTGCTGACACCGATCCTGATGGTCGGCGGCTGCTACCTGGCCTACGAGGGCGCGGAGAAGCTCTGGGAGTACTTCTCCGGGCACTCCGAGCATCCCGAGGAGCGCGACGAGAAGGTCGCCACCGACCCGGCCGAACACGAGCGGACCGTCGTCTCCGGCGCCGTGCGCACCGACTTCATCCTCTCGGCCGAGATCATGGTCATCGCGCTGAACGAGGTGGCGGCCGAGGGCATCGTGTCCCGGGCGATCATCCTGGCCGTCGTCGCCGTCGCGATCACCGCGCTCGTCTACGGCGCGGTCGCGCTCATCGTGAAGATGGACGACGCCGGCCTGGCCCTGGCGAAGCGCGGCTCCGGCCCCGTCGCGTCGTTCGGGCGCGGGCTGGTGAAGGCCATGCCGATCGTGCTGACGACGCTGTCGGTCGTCGGCGTCGCGGCGATGCTGTGGGTCGGCGGGCACATCCTGCTCGTCGGGATGGATGAGCTGGGCTTCTCCCCGATCTACGACCTGGTGCACCATCTGGAGGTGGCCGTCGCCGACGCGACCGGTGCGCTGGGCGGGTTCCTGGGCTGGCTCACCAACACCGTCGGCTCGGCGATCCTCGGGGTCGTGGTCGGCGCGGTGATCGTCGCCGTGGCGCACCTGGTGCCGAAGCGGAAGAAGAAGAAGAAGAACGACACCGACGACGACGCCGAGGCCGCCGGGACCGCCGGCGCCTGAGCCGGGAGGCCGCCGTGAGCCGCATCGAGATGCCGTCCGGCGAGACGATCGACGTGCTGCACAGCGGCGCCCCGGCCTTCGAGTTCGAGGCCGTCGTACCGCCCGGGGTGGCCGGTCCCCCGCCGCACCGGCACCGGGGCGCCACCGAGTCGTTCACCGTGCTCGAGGGCGTCCTGCGGGTACGGGCCGGGGGCTGGACGAGCCTGCTGCACCCCGGCGACGGGATTGTGGTGCCGCCCGGCGTCACACACTCGTTCGGCAACGGGGGCGACGGCCCGGTGCGTGTGCGCACCGTCGAGACCCCCGCCGGGCCCCTGGAGGAGCAGTTCCGGATCCTGGCGTCGGCCGGGCGGCTGCCGCCGCTGCGCCGCCTCGCGCGACTCAACGTCGCCCACGACCTGGACTTCTCCCTCGCCGGGATCCCCGACGCGGTGCAGCGCCCGCTGTGGCGGTTGCTCGCGGCGCTGCCCGGTCCGTCATGATCGGGCGATGGGAGACACCGGCGTCTTCGTGCCCTACGGCGCGACCCACTGGGCCGCGCTGACCGTCGGGGTCCTCGGCGCCGTCGCGCTGGTGGCCCTGGGACGACGGCTGCGCGGCACCCCTGCCGAGCCGGGCGTCTCGCGGGCGTTCGCCGTCGTGGTCGTCGTGCTGCTGGTGCCGCTGCAGCTGCGGCTGCTGACCCCGCAGACCTTCGACGTGCACATCTCGCTGCCGCTGCAGCTCTCGGACCTGTCCTGGGTCACCGCCGCGGTCGCCCTGTGGACACGGCGCTGGTGGGCGTGCGCGCCGCTGTACTACTGGGGTCTCACGCTGACCCCGCAGGCGCTGCTCACCCCGGCCACCGACTCCCCCGACTTCCCGCACGTCGCGTTCCTGCACTTCTGGGCGCTGCACCTGCTGGTGACCTGGGCCGCGGTGTACCTGACCTGGGGCGCCGGGGTGCGGCCGACCTGGCGCGGGATGGCCGTGACGCTGGCGGCCACGATCGCCTGGGCGACGGTGGTGCTGCCGTTCAACCTCGCCGCGGGCACCAACTACGGCTTCCTCGCCCACAAGCCGAGCAACGCGTCCGCGCTGGACCTGCTGGGCCCGTGGCCGGTCTACCTGGTCGTCGAGTTCGTGCTGGTCGCGGTGGGGTGGGCGGTGATCACCTGGCCGTGGACGCGGCGGCGGGAACGGGAACCGGCCTGACCGGCAGCCGCTCCGCCAGCCCGTCGACGAGGTGGTCGAGCACCGCGCGCACCCGCCGGGGCGGGTCCGCCCCGTGCACCGCCAGCAGGTCCGCCGACGGGGTCGGGATGTCCGCCAGCACCTGCACCAGCTCCCCCGACGCGAGCAGTGGCGCGACCTGCCACAGCGAGCGCATCACCAGACCGCGGCCGGCCCGGCACCACGCCGTCGCGACCTCGCCGTCGTTGCAGGTCATCGCGCCCGTCACGCGGACCCCGGCGGCGTCGGCGTCGGTCCCGAAACGCCAGTGGGCGTAGGCGGTGTCGTTCTCCCGGATCACGATGCAGTCGTGTCCGGCCAGGTCGGCGGGGGTGCGCGGGGCGCCGCGGCGGCCCACGTACGACGGCGCCGCGCACACCACGCGCCGGTTGCGGTGCAGAACCCGGGCGTGCAGCCGCGAGTCGGGCAGCGGTCCGACGCGCACCGCGAAGTCGTAGCCGGAGCCGCCGACGGCGACCGGCAGGTGCGACAGCTCCAGGTCGATGCGCAGGTCCGGGTTGGCCGCCTCGAACGTGCCGAGCAGCGGCGCGACGTGCGCCCGGCCGAACCCCATCGACGAGTGCACCGCGATCCGCCCGTGCAGCCCCGAGCGACGCCGGCCGATCTCGTCCTCCAGGTCGTCGATCCGGCCCAGCACGTCGCGGGCGCCCTCGGCGTAGCGGCGGCCCTCGTCGGTCAGGGTGAGACGCCGGGTGGACCGGTTGACCAGGCGCACGCCCAGGCGCCGTTCCAGGCGGGCGAGCCGCTTGCTGACCGCCGACACCGACACACCCCAGTGGCGCGCCACCTCGGTCAGCGTGCCCGCGGCGGCGACCCCGGCGAAGAAGCGCAGGTCGTCGAACTCGGGCAGTTCCACACCCGCTCCTTTCCTCAGCGGAAAGACTGTCCGGCCCGGGCGACGGTTCACCGCGTCCGGTTCGCCGATCAGGATAGAAGCAACCGAGTCGAGGAGGACACGACATGACCGCGCACCGCATCGCCGTCATCCCGGGCGACGGGATCGGCAAGGAGGTCGTCCCGGAGGGCGTCCGCGTGCTGGCCGCGGCCGCGGAGCGGTTCGGGATCGGGCTGGAGTTCACCGAGTTCGGCTTCGCCAGCGCCGACCACTGGCTCGAGCACGGCACGATGCTGCCCGAGGACTGGTTCGAGCAGCTGCGCGGCTTCGACGCGCTGTTCTTCGGCGCCGTCGGGTGGCCCGAGGTGCTGCCCGACCACGTGTCGCTGTGGGGCAGCCTGCTGCAGTTCCGCCGCCGCTTCGACCAGTACGTCAACCTGCGCCCGGCCCGGCTGCTGCCCGGCGTCGCGTCGCCGCTGGCCGGCCGGTCCCCCGGCGACGTCGACATGCTGATCGTCCGGGAGAACACCGAGGGCGAGTACTCGTCGGTGGGCGGGCGGATGTTCTCCGGCACCGACCGCGAGATCGTGATCCAGGAGACCGTCATGACGCGCACCGGCGTCGACCGGATCCTGCGCTACGCCTTCGAGCTCGCGCGGCGGCACCCGAACCGGCACCTGACCTCGGCGACGAAGTCCAACGGCATCGCGATCACCATGCCGTACTGGGACGAGCGGGTCGCGGCGATGGCGGCGCAGTACCCCGACGTCGACGTCGACTCCTCCCACATCGACATCCTGGCGGCGCGGTTCGTGATGAGCCCGGAGCGGTTCGACGTCGTGGTCGCCAGCAACCTGTTCGGCGACATCCTGTCCGACCTCGGGCCGGCCTGCACCGGGACGATCGGCATCGCGCCGAGCGCGAACATCAACCCGGAGCGGGAGTTCCCGAGCCTGTTCGAGCCGGTGCACGGGTCCGCACCGGACATCGCCGGGAAGGGGGTCGCGAACCCGGTCGGCCAGATCTGGTGCGGGTCGATGATGCTGGAGCACCTCGGCGAGCACGAGGCCGCGGCGGCCGTGCTGGCCGCGGTCGAGGAGGTCGTCGGGCGGGGCGGCGCGACCGTCACCCCGGATCTGGGCGGCACCGCGACGACCGCCGAGCTGGGCGCGGCGATCGCCGAGGTCGTGCGGGGATGAGCCCGTCCGGACCCGGCCGGCGCGCACCGGCGGCCGGGCGTCGCGCCTCAGCCCGCGAGGAGTGCGACCAGGCGACGGGCCGCGTCGGGCGGCAGCCTGCGACGGCCGCG
>NZ_JAMXSG010000208.1:0-10557 GCF_024124365.1 Pseudonocardia sp. McavD-2-B | reverse complement strand
CGCTGCCCGGCTCGTCCGGCGCCCCCGCCCGTCCCCGCCGCGACCCCGCCGCGACCCCGCCCGTCCCCGCCGCGACCACCGCGGACCCGACCGCGTCGCGACCGTCGATCAGTACGCCGATGCTGTCCGGGCAGCCTGCGAGCACGCTCGTGTACTGATCGACACGCGGTGAGCGGACTGCCGGGGGGGGGGCGAGGCGCGGGACGGTGCGGAGCGCCCCGAGGAGCGACCGTCGATCAGTACACGACTGCTGCCCGATCGCCGTCGGACAGCGCTGATGCACTGATCGACGGAGCCGTGCGGCTCGGTGGCGGAATCCGGCCGGTGCGGCGTAGCCGGCCGTGCCGGTGCGAGCGGTGGGGGCGGCCGTGCCGGTGCGGGCGGTGGGGCCGGCCGCACCGGTGCGGGTAGCGGGGTGGCCATGCGGGCAGCGCGGTGGCGGTGCGGGTAGCGGTGCGAGTAGCGGTGGGCGACCCGGCGCCGACGGTGTCGGTCCGGGACGCGGCCCGGATGCCGCGCGCGACCGCCGTTCGGGCGTCGTCGTGCACCCAGCCGGCGGCCGTCGACGGTCACCCTGTGCTGCTGAACCGGTGCATCCCGGTGCGAGGGTTGCCCGCATCACGTTCCAGGTCTACGAAGGAGACACGGACCCCGGCCGGGCCAGAGGCGTCTCGGAGGAGAAGAGGCGTCTCCCCTGACCGGGCTCCGTACGTGGGAACCGGATCACGTCCACGCCGAGCACGCCGCGGGAGGCATGTCGTCGTGGGCCTGCGAACCGGGACGCCGGGCGCCGAGGCCGCACAACACGGCACGTAGTGCACGCCAGGACGCCGGTTCCCACGTCGGGCCGGGTGGTGCCCCTCGGGGCACCACCCGGCTCTGTCGTGTTCGAGCCCGGCCGGAGCGCGTCGGCCCGGTCGGGGTGCAGCGGCTCGACCGAGGGCGCGCGGGGCCCGTGCCGAGTCCGTGGGCTCAGCCGGACTGTGCGGCGGCGATCGACAGGCCCTCCCGGCCGCCCGCCTCCCACTCCGCGCAGGTGTGGACGATCCAGCGGGCCAGACCGTCGGGCGTCCCGGACGCGAACGCCGCCGCGGCCTCCCGGTACTCCGCGGTGCGGCGCAGGAACCCCACCTCGGGCACCGACAGACCGCGCGGGTCCAGCCCGGTGGACATCGCGGTCAGCCGGGCCGCGGCCCGGGCCACGACGCCGTCGGCGGTGCCGAACGGGGCCAGGGTCAGCAGCTCGCCGTGCACGACGGCGACCAGCACCGGTGCCGGCACGGAGGTGCCCCCGCCGATCAGGTCGGCCAGCGCCGCGAGCCGTCCCGACGTCGCCGGACGCGGCCTGCCCAGCACCTGCTCGTGCTCGGCGGCGGGCACGAGGTCGCCCGCGGCCAGGACGTGCAGCCGGGCGAGCCCCTGCAGCGGCGCGCGACCCCAGGTGTCGAGGAGCTTCGCGCGCTCGTCGGCGATCCGGACGGCGCCGGCGAGGACCGGGTCCGAGACGTGGTCGGCGGTGACCGGCCGCAGCGGGGCACCGTCGACCGCAGCGGACGAGCGGGCCGCGCGCAGGGCGGCCTCGGCGGCCGTCGCGGGCCACCCGCGCCGGTTGACCGGCTGGTTGTGCACCTCGGTGGCCGCGTCGCGGGCGCGGGAGACCGCCTCGGCGACGCCGGGGAGGGCGGCGAGCGGGGCGAGCGGATCGGCTGCTGCGGGGCGGGCCATGGGCGTCATCGTCCCAACCCGTGGGTTACCGTCGGGTAGTACCCCTGCGGTGCGGACCGCTCGACGACCGGTCATGGTGATCCACCGACCGCCGGACGCCCGTCCGTCCACCGCCGAGGGTCCCGCGAACCTCCGTAACGCACCGGGGAGTGGCCCCCGACCTGCGCGGACGGTCAGGTGCGGCCCCTGTGGCCTGTCCGTACCTGTCCCGACAGACGGTGCACGGGCCACGACGTTTCACTAGCGTCATACGGCACACGTGCGCGCACACCGAGTGCGCCCGAGGCCGCCACGCCGGCCCGAAGTGACCCGCCGCGTCGAGGAGGACACGAGGACATGGCCGAGTCCGAGAAGAGTTCTGCGCTCAGCGCACTCTCCACCGAGAGCAGGGCGTTCCCGCCGTCGGAGGAGTTCGCGTCGCAGGCGAACGCCACCGCCGACTGGTACGACCGCGCCGACTCCGACCGCGAGGGGTTCTGGGCCGAGCAGGCCGACCGTCTGCACTGGACGACGAAGTGGGACACAGTCCTGGACTGGGAGCCCCCGTTCGCGAAGTGGTTCGTCGGCGGCGAGCTCAACGTCGCCTACAACTGTGCCGACCGGCACGTCGAGGCGGGCAACGGCGACCGCGTCGCCATCCACTGGGAGGGTGAGCCCGGCGACTCCCGCACCATCACCTACGCCGACCTGCAGCGCGAGGTCTCCAAGACCGCGAACGCGCTGACCGAGCTGGGCGTCGGCAAGGGCGACCGGGTCGCCATCCAGCTGCCGATGATCCCCGAGGCCGTGTTCTCGATGCTGGCCTGCGCCCGCCTGGGTGCGCTGCACAGCGTCGTGTTCGGCGGGTTCTCCCCGGGCGCGCTCAAGGCGCGCATCGAGGACGCCGAGGCCAAGGTGCTGATCACCAGCGACGGCCAGTACCGCCGCGGCAAGCCGGCTCCGATGAAGGAGAACACCGACGAGGCGGTCGAGGGCACCTCGATCGAGAAGGTCCTCGTCGTGAAGCGGACCGAGACCGACGTGCCGTGGACCGACGGCCGCGACGTGTGGTGGCACGACGCCGTCGACGGTGCCTCCGACCAGCACACCCCGGAGTCCTTCGACTCCGAGCACCCGCTGTTCATCCTCTACACCTCGGGCACCACCGGGAAGCCGAAGGGCATCCTGCACACCTCCGGCGGCTACCTCACGCAGTCCGCCTACACCCACCACGTGGTGTTCGACCACAAGCCGGGCGAGAGCGTCTACTGGTGCACCGCCGACATCGGCTGGGTCACCGGGCACACCTACATCGTCTACGGGCCGCTCGCGAACGGCGCCACGCAGGTGATGTACGAGGGCACGCCGAACACCCCGCACGAGGGCCGGCACTGGGAGATCGTCGACAAGTACAAGGTCTCGATCTACTACACCGCCCCGACGCTGATCCGCACGTTCATGAAGTGGGGCGAGGACATCCCCGCGAAGTACGACCTGTCCTCGCTGAAGGTGCTCGGCACGGTCGGCGAGCCGATCAACCCCGAGGCCTGGATGTGGTTCCGGGAGAAGATCGGCAAGGAGAACTGCCCGATCGTCGACACCTGGTGGCAGACCGAGACCGGCTCGCAGATGATCGCGCCGCTCCCGGGCGTCACCGCGACCAAGCCGGGCTCGGCCATGCGTGCGCTGCCGGGCATCTCCGCCACGGTCGTCGACGACACCGGCACCCCGGTCGGCAACGGCGAGGGCGGCTACCTGGTCCTCGACAAGCCGTGGCCGTCGATGCTGCGCGGCATCTGGGGCGACACCGAGCGCTACAAGGACACCTACTGGTCCCGCTTCGCCGAGCAGGGCTACTACTTCGCCGGTGACGGCGCCAAGTACGACGACGACGGCGCCATCTGGCTGCTCGGCCGCGTCGACGACGTCATGAACATCTCCGGGCACCGCATCTCGACCACCGAGGTGGAGTCGGCGCTGGTCAGCCACCCGACGGTCGCCGAGGCCGCGGTCGTGGGCGCCTCCGACGAGACCACCGGCCAGGGGATCGTCGCGTTCGTCATCCTGCGCGGGAGCGCGTCGAAGGACGAGGCGAAGGGCGAGGAGGCCATCAAGGCGCTCCGCGACCACGTCTCCAAGGAGATCGGCCCGATCGCCAAGCCGCGCCAGATCCTGGTCGTGGAGGAGCTGCCGAAGACCCGATCCGGCAAGATCATGCGCCGCCTGCTGCGCGACGTCGCCGAGAACCGGGACGTCGGCGACGTCTCGACCCTCGCCGACTCGTCGGTGATGGACCTGATCTCGTCCGGCATGAGCGAGTCCAAGGAGGACTGACCCTCCGGTCCCGGCGGCCCCGGGCCCGTGCTCACCGCACGGGACCCGGGGCCGATCGGCGACACTGGTCGGTGTGGACGACCCGATCGAGGTGCGGCGGGGCTTCGTCGTGCCCGCCCGCGAGCTGCACTGGCGGTTCTCCCGTGCCTCGGGGCCCGGTGGGCAGGGCGTCAACACCACCGACTCGCGGGTGGAGCTGTCCTTCGACCTCGCGGCCTCGCCGAGCGTCCCCGACGACCTGCGCGACCGCGCCCTGGCACGGCTGGCGAACCGGCTCGTCGACGGCGTGCTCACCGTCGTCGCCTCCGAGCACCGCAGCCAGCTCCGCAACCGCGAGGCCGCCCGCGGGCGGCTCGCGACCCTGCTCGCTGAGGCGACCGCGGCGGGCCCGCGCACCCGTCGCCCGACCCGTCCGACGCGCGGTTCGCAGCGTCGCCGGCTCGACGCCAAGAACCGGCGCGGTCAGATCAAGAAACTGCGCGGCCGCCCGGACGAGTGAGGCCGTGTCCCCGGCGTGGCGCAGCCGAGCGGGTCGCCGGGCCCCGTGGCACGATGGCGGCTCACCGAACGACGGCCGTCCGGGGGATCCCCAGCGCCCCGGGCAGGCGAGTGCACCAGCAGGAGGGAAGACGGTGGCCAGCAACAGCCAGTCGGGCAACGCGGAGGTTCCGCCGGTCCTGCCCTCGATCCCGCTCACCAACGAGCCGGGGCCGCGCGACGCGTCCCTCGGTGCCCTCGCGAAGGACGTCACCACCCACCTCTCCACCCTGGTCCGGTCGGAGGTGGAGCTCGCCAAGGCCGAGGTCACGGCCGAGGTGAAGAAGGGCGTGCAGGGCAGCGTCTTCTTCGTGATCGCGGCGGTGGTCGGGCTGTTCAGCCTGTTCTACCTGTTCTTCACCCTGGCCGAGTTCCTGTCGCTGTGGCTCAACCGCGCCGCGGGCTTCGGGATCACGTTCCTGTTCATGCTGCTCGTCGCCGGCCTGTTCGGCTTCCTCGGCTACCTGCGGGTCCGCAAGATCCGCAAGCCCGAGCGCACCATCGACTCGCTCAAGGACTCCGCCCAGGTGCTCGCCCAGCGCGGTCACCGCGGTGACCGCGACAACGTCCGCGAGATCGCCGACGGCACCTCCGGGCGGCACGCCGCCGCGGGCTGATCCGGCGTGTCCGCGACGACCGGTACCCCGCCCGACCCCTCGGTCGTCCGGGTGCCCGGTCCGTGGACGCACCGCGCGGTGTCGGCCAACGGCATCCGCATCCACCTCGCCGAGTACGGCCCGCCGACCGGCCCGCTGGTCGTGCTGCTGCACGGCTTCCCGGAGTTCTGGTGGACCTGGCGCCACCAGCTCCTCGCCCTCGGCGACGCCGGCTACCGGGTCGTCGCGCCCGACCTGCGCGGCTACGGCGACACCGACAAGACCCCCCGCGGCTACGACCTGTGGACCCTCGCCGGTGACTGCGCCGGGCTGATCCGGGCGCTCGGGGAGCCGCGTGCCCACGTCGTCGGGCACGACTGGGGTGCCGCCATCGGCTGGACGGTCGCCACGCTGCACCCGCGGCTGGTCGTCTCGCTCACCGGGCTCGGGGCGCCGCACCCGGTCGTCATGCGTGACGCGGTGCTGCGCGACCCGCTCGGGCAGGGCCGCGCGAGCCGCTACATGGCCGGGTTCCAGCTGCCGCGGCTGCCGGAGCGTTCGCTGCGTGCCGACGGCGGCGCCCGGATCATGCGGGCGTGGGCGGGGCCGGAGTGGGCCGCCACCACCGACTTCGCCGACGCCGTCGCCCGCAACGCCGAGGCGATGCGGATCTCCACCGTCGCCCACTGCAGCCTCGAGTACTACCGCTGGTCGATGCGTTCCCAGGTGCGCCCCGACGGCCGCCGGTTCGCCCGCGAGCTCTCCCGGCCGGTCGGGGTGCCGGTGCTGCAGGTGCACGGCGCCGACGACCCGTGCGTGCTCGACACCACCATGCGCGGCGACGAGCGGTTCGCCGGCGCCGGGCTGACCCACCACACGCTCCCGGCCACCGGGCACTTCCCGCAGCAGGAGCACCCCACCCACGTCACCGCGCTGATCGGGGCCCACCTGCAACGCTGCGACGGCTGAGCGGACACCGGTTCCCCGTTGTCCGACGTGCACGGATACGCTCGGCCACCGTGCGGATCCTGATCGTGGGAAGCGGTGCGCGAGAGCACGCCATCGCCGTGGCTCTGGCGCAGGACCCGGAGGTGACGGCGCTCGCTGTCGCCCCCGGCAACGCGGGGACGGCCGCGGTGTCCGAGCAGCTCGGGCTCGACGTCACCGACAACGGCGCCGTCGTCGACGTGGCGCGGACCTGGCAGGCGGACCTGGTGGTCGTCGGGCCGGAGGGCCCGCTGGTCAACGGTGCGGCCGACGCGGTGCGCGAGGCCGGCATCCCCTGCTTCGGTCCGAGCGCCGAGGCGGCTCGGATCGAGGGGTCCAAGGCGTTCGCGAAGGCCGTCATGAGCGCGGCCGGGGTGCCGACGGCCTCGTCGGTCGTCGTCGACAACCCGGCGCACCTCGACACCGCGCTGTCGGTGTTCACCCCGCCCTACGTCGTCAAGGACGACGGGCTGGCCGCGGGCAAGGGCGTCGTCGTGTCCGGCGACATCGAGGTGGCCCGCGCGCACGCCCTCGGGCTGCTCGACGCCGGCCACCCGGCGCTGCTGGAGTCCTTCCTCGACGGGCCCGAGGCGTCGCTGTTCTGCCTCGTCGACGGCGCCACCGTGGTGCCGCTGCTGCCCGCGCAGGACTTCAAGCGCGTCGGCGACGACGACTCCGGCCCCAACACCGGTGGCATGGGCGCCTACTGCCCGCTGCCCTGGGCGGGCGAGGACCTCGCCGAGGAGTTGGTCGCCCGGGTCGTCGCGCCGGTCGCCGAGGAGATGGTGCGCCGCGGTACCCCGTTCACCGGGCTGCTCTACGCCGGTCTCGCGCTGACCTCGCAGGGCCCCGCGGTCATCGAGTTCAACTGCCGCTTCGGGGACCCGGAGACCCAGGCCGTGCTGGCACTGCTGCGCACCCCGCTGTCGCAGCTGCTGCTCGCCACCGCGACCGGCACCCTCGCCGACCAGCCCGCGATCGAGTGGGCCGACGGGTCGGCGGTGACGGTCGTCGTCGCCGCGGAGGGCTACCCGGCCACCCCGCGGCTCGGTGACGTCATCAGCGGCGCCGACGGGGAGGGCGTGCTGCACGCCGGTACCCGTCGCCGCGACGACGGCGCGGTCGTCTCCTCCGGCGGGCGCGTCCTGTCGGTCGTGGGCACCGGCTCCGACCTCGCCGCCGCCCGGGCCGAGGCCTACGCCCGGCTGGAGCCGGTCCGCCTCGCGGGTTCGCACCACCGCACCGACATCGGGCTGAAGGCCGAGCGCGGAGAGGTCAGCGTGCCCGTCGCGCAGGCCTGATGTTGCGCGGGCGTTACCGCCGTATGGCGTAACCCCAATAGTCCGAATGGCCTGACCTGGGTCTCCGTACCTCATTGTTCGATGATCATGAAGAGCCGGTAAAACCGGACACCAGGGTTTGATCTCCACCGGTTCGTCGAGGAATCGTCCTGTGGCACAGGGACACAGCCCGTGTCCCTGAACCACAGGAGGATCACCATGGCCCACGCTCCCCAGCAGGCCCGTCGTCGTCGCGCCCTCGCCCTCGTGGGTGGCGTCGTCGCCGCGCCGCTCGCCGCCCTGGCGCTCACCGGCACCGCGCAGGCGGCCGAGCTGACCCCGGTCGCCGAGTACCTCGACGACACCGTCGCCGACACCGACGCGCAGATCGGCGCCGTCGTCGACGCCCTGGGCTTCGAGGCCGAGTGACACCGGGCGGGCCCCGCGCCCGCCCCGGTTCGTGACCGACCGCGCGCCCGGGAGTGGGCTCCCGCCCGGGCGCGCGGTCCGGTCCCGTGCCGGGCCGCCGCCTAGGCTCGGCGGCGTGACCCGCCTGACCGTCGCCGCCCGTGCCGCCGTCGCCCCGTTCCACGTCATGGACGTCTGGGCGGCCGCCGCCGAACGGGCCCGCACCCACGGCGACCTGATCAACCTCTCGGCCGGGCAGCCGTCGACCCCGGCGCCGGAACCCGTGCGCGCGGCCGCCGTCGCCGCGGTGCAGTCGGAGGTGCTCGGTTACACCGTCGCCCCCGGCATCGCGGAGCTGCGCGAGGCCGTCGCCGGGCACTACCGGCGCACCCGGGAGCTGGAGGTCGACCCGGGCGACGTCGTGCTCACCACCGGGTCCTCCGGCGGGTTCCTGCTGGCCTTCCTCGCCGCGTTCGACGCGGGTGACCGCGTCGCCATGGCCCGCCCCGGCTACCCCTGCTACCGCAACATCCTCGCCGCGCTGGGCTGCGAGGTCGTCGAGCTGCCGTGCGGGCCGGCGACCCGGTTCCAGCCCACCGTGGAGATGCTGGAGGCGCTCGACGAGCCGGTGAAGGGCCTGATCGTGGCCAGCCCGGCGAACCCCACCGGAACCGTCCTCGACCCCGCCGAGCTGGCGGCGCTCGCGTCGTACTGCGAGGAGCGCGGCATCCAGCTCGTCAGCGACGAGATCTACCACGGCATCACGTTCCCGGGCAGCCCCGCGACGAGCAGCGCCTGGGAGACTTCGCGGGAGGCCGTGCTGGTCAACTCGTTCTCGAAGTACTTCTCGATGACCGGCTGGCGCCTCGGCTGGCTGGTGTGCCCGCCGCGGCTGCGCCGCACCGTGGAGGGGCTGGCCGGCAACTTCACCGTCTGCCCGCCCGCGCTGCCCCAGCACGCGGCGCTCGCCGCGTTCGACGAGGCGAGCTACGCCGAGGCCGACTCCCACGTCGTGCGCTACGGCCGTAACCGGGACCTGCTGCTCGACGGCCTGCGCGGGCTCGGGATCACCCGGCTCGCCCCCGCCGACGGCGCGTTCTACGTCTACGCCGACATCGCGCACCTGCTGCGCGAGGGCGAGGACTCGATGGCCCTGACCTACCGGCTGCTCGCCGACACCGGCATCGCCGTCGCACCGGGGCAGGACTTCGACCCGGTCGACGGCGGCGCCTACATCCGCTTCTCCGGCGCCGGGACGCCCGAGGGCATCACCGAGGCGCTGGAGCGGCTGCGGGCCTGGGTCTGAGCCGGCCTCAGAGCACCAGCTCGGGCTTCACCGCCGTCGCCGTCCACACCCGCTTGCGGTATGCCGCGAACGTCGCCAGCGCCAGCGCCCCGGCGAACCAGGCCAGCAGCACCGGCACCGCCGTCCCGACGACACCCGCCAGCTCACCGCCGTACATCAGGTGGCGCAGTGCGTCGACGGCGTAGCCCATCGGCATCACGTGGTGCACCGGGTAGAGCGGCCCGGGGATGGTCTGCCACGGGAACGTTCCGCCCGCCGAGACGAGCTGCAGCACCATCAGGACGAGCCCGAGGAACTGCCCGACCGCGCCGAGCAGGGCGTTGAGGGCGTGCACGATCGCGGTGAACGTCATCGAGGTCAGCCACAGCAGCGCCAGCGTCGCGAACGGGTGCACCGGGGTGATCCCCAGCAGCAGCGACACCACCGCGTACATGCCGGTGACCTGCACGACTCCCAGCAGGCCGGCCGGGATCCAGCCGCCCAGCGCGATCCGCAGCGGGCTCTGCCCGGCCGCGATCGCCCGTCGGGACAGGGGCTGGACCAGCAGGAACAGCACGTAGCCGCCGATCCAGGTGGCAAGTGCCATGAAGAACGGGGCCAGCCCGGCGCCGTAGGTGTCGGCCTGGGAGTAGGCGACGTCGCGGGTGGCGACGGGGTCGCCGATGTTCGCGGCGGTGGCCTCCCGGACGCCCGGGGCCGGGTTCGGGATGTCGTCCAGGCCCGAGGCCAGGCCGTCGTGCAGCCGCGTCGCGCCGGTGGCGAGCTCACCGGTGCCCGAGTCGAGCCGGCGCGCCCCGTCGGCGAGCCGGTCGGTCCCGTCGACCGCGGTGCGCTCCCCGTCGGCGAGCCGGTCGGCCCCGGTCCGCAGCGCGGTGGCGCCGGTGGACAGCTGCGTGGCGCCGTCGGAGAGCTTCCGGACGCCGCCGGACAGCTCGGTCGCGCCGTCGCGCAGGGTCCCGGCGCCGTCGGCGGCGCTCGCGATGCCGCTGCTGAGCTGCGGGGCCGACGCGGCGAGCTGCTCGGCGCCGTCGGCGACCCGCCCCGCGCCGGAACCGAGGCGGTCGAGCTGCCCGGACACCTGCTGGACGCGGGCGTTGCCGTCGACCAGCGGCTGCTTCGCGGTCGACAGCGCGGCCAGGGCCTGCTGCACCTGCTCGTCGGTGAACCCGCGCTCGCGCAGGTTCGCGGCGATGGTGCCGTCGGCGGCGTCGAGCTGGTCGGCCAGCCGGGCGCTCTCCTGCGCGACCCGGTCCCCGGCCGCGGCCAGCTGCGCGTTGCCGTCGGCGACCTGGCGGGCGCCGTCGGCCAGCTGCCGTGACTGCGCGGGCAGGTCGGCGGTGGCCTGGCGCAGGGTGCCCAGCCCGGTCGCGAGCTCCCCGGTGCCCGCGGACAGCCGGTCCGCGCC
>NZ_JAMXSG010000207.1:0-10566 GCF_024124365.1 Pseudonocardia sp. McavD-2-B | reverse complement strand
CCGGCTCGGCGACGACCGGGCGGCGGCGCGGCAGCAGGGCCACGGTCACGACGAGCGCGATCGCCGTCGCCACCAGCACCCACGGGCCGGGGACGCCGAGCAGTGCGAGCGCCGAGGCGAGCAGCACCGCGGTCACGACCGGCTTGATGAGCCGGCCGGTGCCCCCGGAGGACAGCCGCGCGCCGAACCACACGCCGGGCAGGGCGCCGACGAGCAGCGCCGCGGCGAGGCCGAACTGGACGTCGCCGAAGAACAGGTGCCCGACCGTCGCGGCGGCGACCAGCGGGATCGCCTGCACGATGTCGGTGCCGACCAGCCGCGACGGGTGCAGCTGCGGGTAGGCGAGCAGCAGCATCGCGATGATCAGCGACCCGGCGCCGACCGAGGTCATCCCGACCGCCAGCCCGCCGACGACGCCGATCAGCACCGTCCGCAGCGGACGGACGTCCACCGGCGCGTCGGCGTCGACGGCGTTGCGGCTGCCGCGCCGGTCCATGACCTGCCGGAACAGCGTGGTCAGCACCGAGGCGACCAGCGCGATCCCGATGAACACCTTGAGCCGGTCCTCGACGCCGACGCCCTTCCCGATCATCCCGATGACCACCGCGCCGGCGAATCCGGCGGGGACGGCGCCGAGCACCAGCCACCCGGTGAGCCGCCAGTGCACGGTGCGCCGCCGGGCGTGCACCGCGGCGCCGACCGGCTTCATCACCAGCGAGGTCAGCAGGTCCGAGGAGATCGCGGTGAGCGGGTTGACCTTGAACACCAGGACGAGCAACGGGGTCAGGAGCGCACCGCCGCCCATTCCGGTGAGGCCGACGAGGAAGCCGACGAGCAGGCCTGCGAGCGCGAGCGAGGGGTCGAACATGATCCTGCTTCCTGCGCACGCCGGGCGTGCGGGAGCGTCCGTGACCCGTGCGAGGGGTACGCGGTACGTGGTGGGAGGTGGGTCGGGGGAGGTGCCTCAACCCCGGCGACAGAACTCGTCGAACGCGTCGAGCCGGCGCGACGGCCAGAACCGCTCGAGGTGCGCGACGAGGTGCCAGGAGACCGCCGGGTCCGACTGCGCGCGGCCGGACGCGAGGGTCCGGTCGGCGGGGGCGGCGGTCGTGGTCACCCGACCATGGTGGAACGGATCGAGGGGGTCGACAAGTCGTCGTCCGCTGGTCGGGACGACGGGAAACCTGTCCGGACACGTGGCCGCCGCGGGGCGCTGAGCTGCAGGGACGCGCCGCGGCGGGTCCCTCCTCGGCGCGTCCGGGTGACCCGGGCCACGACCGCCCGGTCCGGACACCCCACCCGGCACGACACGGCCCCCGCACCCGGAGCGGGTGCGGGGGCCGTGGACGGCGCGGAGCGGTCAGCCGGCGGCCGGCACCGCCGCGAGCGGGTCGCCCACCAGACCGGCGGCGAGCGTGTTGCCCGTCGGCGGGTCGATCAGCAGGAACCCGCCGGTGGTGCGGACCCGGGCGTAGGAGTCGACCGGCAGCGGGTCGGCGACGCGCAGCGACACCCGACCGATGTCGTTGATCTCCAGCTTCTCCGGGGCGGCGGCGTAGGACACCCTCTCGGTGTCCAGCCGCGCCCCCAGCGTCCCGACGATCACCTGGGTGGTGCGGGTGCCGTGCTTGAGCAGCAGCCGCGCGCCCGGGAGCAGCGGCTTCTCGGCCAGCCAGCACAGCGTCGCATCGATCTCGGAGGTGACCTCCGGGACGTCGGACGCGGCCGCGATCAGGGCGCCGCGGGGGGCGTCGATGTCGTCGGCGAGCAGCACCGTCACGCTCAGGCCCGCGCCGGCGGCGGCCAGCGGGCCGTCGGCGGTCCGGACCTCGGAGACGGTGGTGCGGTGCCCCTCGGGCAGGACGACGACCTCGTCGCCCGGACGGACGGTGCCGGAGGCGACCTGGCCGGCGTAGCCGCGGTAGTCGTGCAGGTCACCGAGCGAAGCGTCAGCGGAGCGAGACTCGGCACCGTTCCTGGGGCGGATCACGTACTGCACCGGCATCCGGAACGGGGCCGCGGTGTCCGGGCCGTCGACCGGGACCGACTCCAGGTGCTCCAGCAGCGTCGGCCCGGTGTACCAGGGCGTGTTGTCGCTGCGGAACGCCACGTTGTCCCCGACCAGCGCGGACACCGGGATGACCTGGACGGCGTCGTCGGTGAAGCCCAGCGAGCGGGTCAGCTCGGTGAACTCGCGCTCGATGTCGGCGATCTTCGCCTGGTCGTACTCGATCAGGTCGATCTTGTTGATCGCCAGGACCAGGCGCGGGACGCGCAGCAGCGACAGCACCGCGGCGTGCCGGCGGGTCTGGGCGACCACGCCGTTGCGGGCGTCGACCAGCAGCACCGCCAGCTCGGCGGTGGACGCGCCGGTGACGGTGTTGCGGGTGTACTGGACGTGGCCCGGGGTGTCGGCGAGCACGAACTCCCGGGTCGGCGTGCCGAAGTAGCGGTAGGCGACGTCGATGGTGATGCCCTGCTCGCGCTCGGCGCGCAGGCCGTCGACGAGCAGCGACAGGTCCGGCGTCGACATCCCCTTGTCGACCGAGGCGCGCTCGACGGCCTCGATCTGGTCGGCCAGCACCGACTTGGTGTCGTAGAGCAGGCGCCCGACCAGGGTGGACTTGCCGTCGTCGACGGAGCCCGCCGTGGCGAAGCGCAGCAGGGACCGGGAGGTGGTGTCGGCAGTGCCCGTCATCAGAAGTAGCCCTCCTTCTTCCGGTCCTCCATCGCGGCCTCGGACAGCCGGTCGTCGGCCCGGGTCGCGCCGCGCTCGGTGAGCCGCGACGCGGTGACCTCGGCGATGACCTCGTCGAGGGTGGTGGCGGTGGACTCGACCGCGCCGGTGCACGAGCCGTCGCCCACCGTGCGGTAGCGGATGGACCTGCGCTGCAGCTGCTCGCCGTCGCGCGCTCCGCCCCAGGGTCCCTCGGCGAGCCACATGCCGTCGCGCTGGAAGACCTCGCGCTCGTGGGCGTAGTAGATCGACGGCAGCTCGATGCCCTCGCGCCGGATGTAGCGCCAGACGTCGAGCTCGGTCCAGTTGGAGATGGGGAACACGCGGACGTGCTCACCGGCGGCGTGCCGTCCGTTGTAGAGGTTCCACAGCTCCGGGCGCTGCTTGCGCGGGTCCCAGCGGCCGAACGCGTCGCGCAGGCTCATGATCCGCTCCTTGGCCCGGGCGCGTTCCTCGTCGCGGCGGCCGCCGCCGAACACGGCGTCGAAGCGGTGCTCGGCGATCGCGTCGAGCAGCGGCTGGGTCTGCAGCGGGTTGCGGGTGCCGTCGGCGCGCTCGACGAGCCGCCCGTCGGCGAGGTAGTCCTCGACGCGGGCGACCTCCAGGCGGAGCCCGTACTGCGCGGCGATCCGGTCCCGGAACTCGATGACCTCCGGGTAGTTGTGCCCGGTGTCGACGTGCAGCAGGCCGAAGGGCACCGTGGCCGGCGCGAACGCCTTGATGGCCAGGTGCACCAGCAGCGTCGAGTCCTTGCCGCCGGAGAACAGGATCACCGGGCGGTCGAACTCGCCGGCGACCTCGCGGAACACGTGGATCGCCTCGGACTCCAGTGCGTCGAGGGCGTCCAGCGCCGGGGTCGTGACGGCGGCGGTCACGGGGGTCTCCTCCACGGTCGTCATGCGTGCAGCCCGCACTCGGTCTTGGCACGTCCGGCCCAGCGGCCGGAGCGGGGGTCCTCGCCGGGCTTCGGCTTCGCGGTGCAGGGCGCGCAGCCGATGCTCGGGTAGCCGGCGTCGACCAGCGGGTTCACCAGGATCCCGTGCTCGGCGATGTAGGCGTCCATGTCCTCGTCGGACCACGCGGCGATCGGATTGATCTTGACGAGGCCGAACTTCTCGTCGTAGGTGACCAGCGGCGTGTTCGCCCGGGTCGGGGCCTCGACACGGCGGACGCCGGTGACCCAGGCGTCGTAGCCGGACAGCGTCCGCTCCAGCGGGACGACCTTGCGCAGCGCGCAGCAGCGGTCCGGCTCGCGGGCGAACAGGTCCTTGCCGTACTCGGCGTCCTGCTCGGCGACCGTCTGGTCCGCCTGCGCGTTCACGATGCGCAGCTGCGGGTAGACGGCGTCGACCGCGTCGCGGGTGCCGATGGTCTCCGCGAAGTGGTAGCCGGTCTCCAGGAACAGCACGTCGATGTCCGGCCGGGCCCGCTGGGCCAGGTCGACCAGCACGGCGTCCTGCATGTTGGAGGCGACGATCAGCCGGTCGCCGAAGGTCTCCGCGGCCCAGTCGAGCAGCTGCTCGGCGGTCGCGTCCGGGCCCAGCTCGGCGGCACCACGCTCGGCGGTGGCGCGCAGGTCGGTCTCCAGGGCAACACTCATGATTCCGCTCCCGAGGTCTCGGGGACGCCGATCCCCACGAAGGTCACGACGAAGGTGCGCAGGCAGCCGGCGCACCACCAGGCGGCGCCGGGGACCTTCTCGGACCGCTCGGCCGGGCGCAGGTCCTCCTCGCCGCAGTACGGGCAGTGGAACGGCGTGACGCGCCCGCTCACTTCAGGTCCTCCTCGTCGGCCCGCAGGACCCACTGGGCGAACCGCTCGTCGCCGTCGCGCTGCTCGGCGAAGCGGCGCACCACGCGCTCGACGTACTCGCCCAGCTCGGCGCTGGTGACCTTGAGCCCGCGCAGCTTGCGGCCGAAACCGGAGTCCAGCCCCAGCCCGCCGCCCAGGTGCACCTGGAAGCCCTCGACCTGGTTGCCCCCCGCGTCGGTGACGATCTGGCCCTTGAGGCCGATGTCGGCGACCTGGGTGCGGGCGCAGGCGTTCGGGCAGCCGTTGAGGTGCAGCGAGATCGGCACGTCGGGGACGACGTCGGCGAGGCGCTTCTCCAGGTCCTCCACCAGCCGGATCGCCCGCTCCTTGGTCTCGACGATCGCGAGCTTGCAGAACTCGATGCCGGTGCAGGCCATCGTCGAGCGGCGCCAGGTCGAGGGCCGGGCCGGCAGGCCGAGCCGGTTCAGGTCCTCGATCAGCCCGTCGAGCCTGTCGTCGGCCACGTCCAGCACGACGATCTTCTGGTACGGGGTGAACCGGATGCGGTCCGACCCGGCGCGCTCGGCGGCGTCGGCGACGGCGAGCAGCGTCGTGCCCGACACGCGGCCCGACGGCGGAGCGACGCCGACGTAGTTGCGGCCGTCCTTCTGCTTGTGGACGCCAACGTGGTCGATGGGCCGCTCGGGGACCGCCGGGGCGGGGCCGTCGACGAGCTTCCGGCCCAGGTACTCGTCCTCCAGGATCTGGCGGAACTTCTCCGGGCCCCAGTCGGCGATGAGGAACTTGATGCGGGCGCGGTGGCGCAGGCGGCGGTAGCCGTAGTCGCGGAACACCTGGACGACGCCGTGCCACACGTCGGGGACCTCGGCGAGCGGGACCCAGGCGCCGAGCCGTTCGGCGATCCGCGGGTTGGTCGACAGCCCGCCGCCGACCCACAGGTCGAAGCCGGGGCCGTGCTCGGGGTGCTCGACGCCGACGAAGGAGATGTCGTTGATCTCGTGTGCGACGTCCTGCTGCCAGGAGATCGCGGACTTGAACTTGCGCGGCAGGTTCGACAGCTCGCGGTCGCCGATGAAGCGGCGCACGATCTCGTCGATGGCCGGGGTCGGGTCGACCACCTCGTCGGCGGAGACTCCGGCGACGGGGGACCCCATGACCACACGGGGGCAGTCACCGCAGGCCTCGGTGGTCTGCATGCCCAGCGGCTCGATCAGCTTCCAGATCGCCGGGACGTCCTCGACGCGGATCCAGTGGTACTGGATGTTCTCCCGGTCGGTGACGTCGGCGGTGTCGCGGCCGTAGCGCTGCGAGACCTCGCCGAGGGCGCGCAGCTGCTCGACCGAGACCGAGCCGCCGTCGAGGCGCACGCGCATCATGAAGTACTCGTCATCGAGCTCCTCGGGCTCCAGCGCCGCGGTGCGGCCGCCGTCGATCCCGGGCCTGCGCTGGGTGTAGAGCCCCATCCAGCGGAACCGTCCGCGCAGGTCGGCGGGGTCGATCGAGTCGAAACCGCGCCGGGCGTAGACGTTCTCGATCCGCGCGCGCACGTTCAGCGGATTGTCGTCGCGCTTGCTGCGCTCGTTGGGGTTCAGCGGTTCGCGGTGGCCGAGTTTCCACTGCCCCTGCCCCTTCGGGCGGCGGGGTGCGGTCTTCGAGGGCGCCATGTGGTGGGTGCTCCGATGTCGGGCGAACCGGGCACACCCCGGCCCGGGACAGGGCACGGAGCGGCCCGGGGCGGTTCGGGAGGGGCCGTCGGATCAGCGACGACGACAGAGCGCGCTACGAGTCCGGTTCAGATCCACGTGGCGACGCGCCACGAGGCGGAGACGGAGTGCGGGCACGCACACAGGCTGCCACGGTGTCCGGACCTGCCACAAAGTGATGTTCGCATCCTGGGAGGGAGGGGCGGATAGGTCCGGACGTTCGCCGCGCGGTGTCCGGTTCACCCGGAATCCCCGGGTCACGGGCCCGGTGGAACCCGTCGTCCACCGCGGGCCCCCCGGATGCCACCCCGTCGCGACCGGCCCGTCCCGTGCGCCCCGGACCTGTCGGGGAGCGGTCCGGGCCCGAGGTGCGCCCGGCACCGACCGGCCCGGCGGTGGCACACTCGCCGGACGTGACCTCCGTGCCGCCGGCCTTCGGGCTCTACGTCCACGTGCCGTTCTGCGCGACCCGCTGCGGCTACTGCGACTTCAACACCTACACCGCCTCCGAGCTCGCGGGCGACGCCGCGTCCCCGGACGGCTGGCTCGCCGCCGCCCGCGCCGAGATCGCGCTCGCCGCCCGCACGGTGGGGGACCGCACCGTGGAGACGGTGTTCGTCGGCGGCGGCACCCCGTCGCTGATCGGCGCCGACCGGCTCGTCGCGGTGCTCGACGCGGCCCGCGAGCACCTCCCGTTCGCCGACGACGCCGAGGTCACCACCGAGTCCAACCCCGAGTCGGTCTCACCGGAGTTCTTCGACCGGCTCCGGGCCGGCGGGTTCACCCGCATCTCGCTGGGCATGCAGTCCGCCGCCCCGCACGTGCTCGCCGTACTGGACCGCACGCACACCCCGGGGCGCGCCGTCGCCGCCGCTCGGGAGGCCCGGGCCGCCGGGTTCGGTCACGTCAACCTGGACCTGATCTACGCCACCCCCGGCGAGACCGACGACGACCTGCGCGCCTCCGCCGACGCCGTCCTCGACGCGGGGGTGGACCACGTCTCGGCCTACGCGCTGATCGTCGAGGACGGCACCGCCCTGGCCCGCCGGGTCCGCCGCGGGGAGCTGCCCGCCCCCGACGACGACGTCGCCGCCACCCGCTACGAGCTGCTCGACGCGCGGCTGCGCGACGCCGGGCTGTCCTGGTACGAGGTGTCGAACTGGTCGCTGCCCGGCGCCGAGTGCCGGCACAACCTTGGCTACTGGCGCGACGGCGACTGGTGGGGGATCGGCCCCGGCGCCCACTCCCACCTGGCCGGGACACGCTGGTGGAACGTCAAGCACCCGGCGCGCTGGGCGGGCGCGCTCGCCGCGGGGGAGACCCCCGAGGGCGGTCGCGAGGAGCTCACCGCGGATGAGCGGCACACCGAGCGGGTCATGCTGCGGCTGCGCCTCGCCGAGGGCATGGCCCTGACCCTGCTGCACGACGGCGGTCGCGGGGCCGCCGCCCGCGCCGTCGCCGAGGGGCTGCTGGACCCGGCGGCGCACGCCGCGGGCCGTGCGGTGCTGACCGACCGCGGACGGCTGCTGGCCGACCGGGTCGTCACCGACCTGCTGATCGCCGACGACACCCCGGCGGCCGGCACCCCGGCGGAGGCCCGGTGAGCCCGCGCCGCCGGGCGCTGCTGGTCGTCGCCGCACTGCTGGTGGCGCTGGGCGTGGTGGCCGCGGTCGTCACGGCCCTGCCCGAGGGGTCCCGCGGCGCCGGCGGGCCCGTCGCCCAGGACCGGCCGGGCCCGGTCCTGCTCGTCCCCGGCTACGGCGGCGACCGCACCGGCCTGGAGGTCCTCGCCGGGGCCCTGCGCGCCCAGGGCCGCGACGCGCGCGTCCTGGCCCTCGACGGCGACGGCACCGGCGACCTCGACCGGCAGGTGGCGGTGCTGGACCGCGCGGTCACCGTCGCCACCGACGCCGGGGCGCCGTCGGTCGACGTCGTCGGCTATTCCGCGGGCGGCGTCGTCGCGGGGCTGTGGGCGATCCGCGACGACGGCCCGGCCCGGGCCCGGCGGATCGTGTCGATCGGCTCCCCGCTGGCCGGGACGACGGTGGCCGGCTCCGCCGCGGCCGTGTCCCCGGAGGCGTGCCCGCAGGCGTGCCGTCAGCTCGCCCCGGGGTCGGCACTGCTGGGGGAGCTCGCCGGGGCCGGGACGGCGGTGCCCTGGCTGTCGGTGTGGACCGACCGTGACCAGGTCGTCACCCCGCCGACCTCGGCCCGCCTCGACGGTGCGGTCAACGTGGAGCTGCAGCAGCTGTGCCCGGGCTCGACCGTGGGCCACGGCGGCCTGCCCGCCGACGACGCCGTGATCGGCCTGGTCGTCCGTGCCCTGTCCACCGCACCGATCGACGAGGCCCCGGCCGCCTGCGGCACCCTGCGCGCCGCGGGCTGAGGCGGCCCGGCGCGGCGGGCACTCAGCTCGCGATGTCCTTGGTCGCCAGGTTCGCCCACGCCGCCCCGACGGCGACGGCGACCCAGCCCGCCTGCACCCACGCCCCGGTGCGGGCGGCGTCGTAGAGGACCGGGTCGCGGTAGAGGTCGATCCAGGCCAGCCAGTGCGCCGTCGGCAGGAAGTCGACGAAGGCGGCCGAGGCGTCGAGGGCCTGCAGCGACGCGCTGGTCACCACGACCGCGAGCACCGCCAGCGCCGCCGCCAGCGGGGAGTCGGTCAGGGTGGAGAAGAAGATCCCCAGCGCGCCCAGGGTGAGCATGCACAGCGCCAGGTAGGCCACGGTCAGCCCGGTCCGGGTCGCCAGGTCCACCGGTTCGATCACCGTCCCGGACAGCGACGCGACCGAGCCGGGCCCGGCGTCGACCGGGGGCAGGGTGAGACCACCGGTGGCGGTGGTGGTGCCGGTGCCGAACACCGCGATCCCCACCGCGTAGGACGTCAGCACCACCAGCGTCACCGCGGTGACCACGAAGAACGCCACCGACACCAGTTTCGCCACCAGCAGCCGCAGCCGTCCGACCGGCCGGATCAGCAGGTAGCGCAGGGTCCCCGCGGCGGCCTCCCCGGCGACGGTGTCCCCGGCGACCACCGCCACGGTGATCGGCAGCAGGATCGGCAGCACCAGGGCCAGCGCGAACGCCGGGAAGATCTGCCCGTTCGTCGCGACCGCGGACAGGAACGCGGGCCCCTGCCCGGGCGGCGGGAGGATCCCGGTGGCCGACACGACCACCGCGACGAGCGCCGGCAGCGCGCACAGCAGCAGCCAGCACAGCCACACCCGGGTGCGGCGCAGCAGCAGTACCAGCTCGACGAGGATCACCGCGCCACCGCCCGCCCGGCCGTCGACACCCGGTCCGAGCCGTCACCGGTGCGTTCCAGCACCACCTGTTCCAGGGTGCGGCGCTCCGGTTCCAGCGACGCCACCGGCACCCCGGCCCGCACCAGGTGCGCGTTGAGGTCGGCGGGGTCGACGGCGCGGACCACGAGCCGGTCGCCGTCGGCGGACTCCAGCGCCCGGCCGAGCGCCCGCGCCGCGGCCGCCGGGGCCGGGGTGCGGACGACGACCCGGCCGGTCGGTGCCCGCAGCTCGTCGAGGTCCTGGGTGAGCACGAGGTGCCCGGCGTCCATCACCCCGACCCGGGTGCACAGCGTCTCCACCTCGGCGAGCAGGTGGCTGGACAGCACCACGGTCGTGCCCCGTTCGTTCAGCGCGGTCAGCAGGGCGCGCATCTCGCCGATGCCCCGCGGGTCCAGGCCGTTGGTCGGTTCGTCGAGCAGCAGCAGTGCCGGGGCGCGCAGCAGCGCCGAGGCGATGCCCAGGCGCTGGCGCATCCCCAGCGAGTAGGCCCGCACCGGGCGGCGGTCGACCCCGCCCAGGCCGACCTGCTCCAGGGCCTCCTGCACGCGTCGTCGCCGGTCGGCGGGCCGGTGCAGCGGGCCGCCCACCGAGCCCGCCGCGTCGAGCAGGGCCAGGTTCGCGCGGCCCGACAGCCCCGGCCAGGCGGCGGGGGACTCGACCAGCGCACCGACCCGCGGCAGCACCGTGCGGGCGGCCCGCGGCATCGGCGAGCCCAGCACCTCGATCGACCCCGAGGTGGCGTGCACCAGCCCGAGCAGCATCCGCACCAGCGTCGTCTTGCCGGAGCCGTTCGGGCCCAGCAGCCCGAACCGGGAGCCGGCGGGCACCGCCAGGTCGACGCCGTCGACGGCGGTGACCCGGCCGAACCGCTTGGTCAGGGCGTGCGTCGCGACCACCGGGTCGTTCACCGGCGGGTCCCCATCAGCTCGACGGCGGCGGACTCCAGGACCCCGGGCCGCACCGTCCCGGCCAGCAGCACCCCGCGCCGTCGCCGACGGGCGACGACGAGGCTGAGCAGCGGCGTCGCCACCCGGGCGGCCGAGCCGCC
>NZ_JAMXSG010000206.1:0-10684 GCF_024124365.1 Pseudonocardia sp. McavD-2-B | reverse complement strand
CCATAGATCTACACGTACCACAACACTCTTTCCCTACACGACGCTCTTCCGATCTGCGTCCGGTTCGCCCGATCCGTTGGACCTGGTCGTCGTGCGCACCGCGGCGACGCAGGATGACCCGGTGCCGGGCGCGCCACCGCCTGGCCCGGCGCTAGCGTCGGGGTCGGTGACCGCGGCGCCCGGGACACCGGCGGCCGACGTCGTCGCCGCGGAGCTGGACGCGCTCGGCGCCCGGCTGCCGGGTCCGGTGGCCCGCTCGGGCGTCGCCGGTGGTCCGCCACCGGCGACGGGATCGACAGGAGGAACGCGTGACGGGCTCTGAGGGCTCCGGCCCGCCCGGGACCACCGGGGACGAGCACCGGGACGAGCACGGGGACGTCCGCACGCGCGGAGCGGCCCCGGCTCCGGACCCGGAGGCCCGCAGACGACGGTTGTCCGAGGCCGCCGTCGTCCGCGCCGTGGTCTGGGCGGCCCGGATCGTCGGTGCGCTGACCGTCGTCGCGGCGGTGCTGCCCGCGCCCCGCCGGGTCATCGGGAGCGAGCTGCGCAGCACCCTGGGCCTGCCCGCGGGTCTGGGCCTGGCGTCGCTGGTCGTGACCGCGCTCGCCGGGGTCGGCCTGCTGCTGCTGGCCACCGGGCTGCGCCGGCGCAAGCAGCGCGCCTGGTGGGTGGCGACCGCGACGACGACGTTCCTCGTCGTGGTCAACCTGCTGCACGTGCTGGACCAGCGGCGCGGCATCGGGCCCGCGGTGCTGGTCGTCGCGCTGCTGGCGGCGCTGATCGCGACGCGCCGCTACTTCGTCGCCCGGCAGGACCCGGGAGGGCTCGGCCGGTCGGTCCGGTCGCTGCTGCAGTTCGGGCTGTCCGGCTTCCTCATCGTCTGGGTGCTGCTCGCGCTCAACCCGCGCCGGCTCGTCGGCGACCCGTCGATCGCCGCGCAGGCCGCGCACGCGGCGCTGTCGCTGATCGGGGTGACCGGACCGGTCGAGTTCGAGCAGCGCGCCGTGTGGCTCGACGACCTGACCTCGGCGATCGGGCTGACCTTCGGGGTGGTCGCGCTCGTCGTCGCCGGGTACCACCTGCTGCGCTCGCCGGAGCCGCGCCCGTCGCTCGACCCCGACGACGAGCAGCGCCTGCGCGCCCTGCTCGACCAGCGCGACGGCGACTCGCTGGGGTACTTCGCCCTGCGCCGTGACAAGGCCGCGGTGTTCGCCCACGGTGGCAAGTCCGCGGTGTCCTACCGGGTGCTCGCCGGGGTCGCGCTGGCCTCGGGCGACCCCGTCGGCGACGTCGGCGCCTGGCCCGGCGCGATCGAGGCCTTCCTCGGCATCTGTACCCGCTACGGCTGGTCGCCCGCGGTGCTGGGCTGTTCCGAGCGCGGCGCGACCGCCTGGTCCAAGGCCGGTCTCGACGCCCTCGAGCTCGGCGACGAGGCGGTACTGGAGACGGCGTCGTTCAGCCTGGACGGACGCCCCATGCGCGGGGTCCGCCAGACCGTCAACCGGATGCAGCGCAGCGGGCACACCGTCGAGGTGACGCGGCTGCGGGACCTCGACGAGACCGCACGGATGCGGGTCGCCGAGCGCGCGCACCGCTGGCGCGGCGCCGAGGACGAGCGCGGATTCTCGATGGCGTCCTCGCGGGTCGCGGACCCCTCCGACCCGGACGCGGTGATCGTCACCGCGCTCCGGGACGGCGAGCCGTCCGGGATGCTGCAGCTGGTCCCCTGGGGCCGCGACGGGCTCTCGCTGGACCTCATGGTCCGCGACGCCGACGCCGACAACGGCGTCAACGAGCTGATGATCGCCGAGCTGATGGCGGCCGCGAAGGACCATGGTGTGAAGCGGGTGTCGCTGAACTTCGCGATGTTCCGCTCCGCCCTGGAGCGCGGCGAGCGGATCGGCGCCGGACCGGTCGCCCGCGGCTGGGCCCGGGTACTGCGGATCGCGTCGCGTTGGTGGCAGATCGACTCGCTCTACCGGTTCAACGCGAAGTTCCGCCCGAGCTGGTACCCGCGCTACGTGCTGTTCCCCGCCGTCCGCGACCTGCCGCGGGTGCTGTTCGTCGTACTCGAGGCCGAGGGCTTCGGCGGCCGCCCGCCGGCGCTGCTGCGGCTGCTGCGCCGGTGAGCCGGGTCCGCGCGGGGGCGGCGCCGTGATCCACGCCTCCGAGCTGCGCCTCGACGTCGTCGCCGCGGTGGTCGTGCCGACGGTGGCGGCGGTGCTGCTGCTCGCCCTCACCGGTGGGGTGTGGCACCGGCTGCGCCGGGTGGCCCGGACGCTGCTCGTGGTCGTCTCGGCCGTGGCCGTGCTCGCGGCCGCCGCGGCCGGGGCGAACCTGCTCGGCGGCTTCTTCCCCACCGTCGGCTCGCTGATCGGGTCCTCCCCCGATCCCGGCGAGGGCTCGGTCGCCGACATCGGCCCGGACGGTGCGGGCCTCGACGCGGCGATGCCGCTGGTCGCCGCCCGCTCGGCGCAGGGGCTGGGCTCCACGCTGCACATGACCCTGCACGGGGCCGTGTCCGGCATCGACCGCGACGCCGACGTCTACCTCCCGCCCGGCTACACCGAGCACCCGCGGGCCCGCTTCCCGGTCGTCGAGTGGCTGCCCGGGTTCCCCGGTGAGCCCCGCGAGGTGGCCGCGCTGTTCACGGTGCCCGACGTGCTCGACGCCGCGATCGCCGCGCACCGCATCCCGCCGGTCGTGCTGGTGGTCCCCGACATCAACGGCGAACCCCGGTTCGGCCACGACCAGGAGTGCGTCGACGCCCAGCACGGCGCGGCCGACGACACCTACCTGACCACCGACCTCGTCGACTGGACGACCCGGCACCTGCGGGTGCGGCCCGACCGCGGCGCCTGGGCGCTGGCCGGCTGGTCCTCGGGCGGCTACTGCGCGATGAACCTGGCGCTGCGCCACCCGCGCACCTACGCGCTCGCGGTCAGCCAGAGCGGCTACGACCGCACCCCCGACGACGTCGTCACCGGGGATCTGTTCGCCGGGCGGCCCGACCTGGCCGCGGCCAACGACATCGTCGCGCTGCTGGGCGAGCGGCCCGCGCCCCTGGCGATGCTGGTCACCGCGGGCACCGACGAGCCCGAGGAGCGGGCCGCCGCGGACCGGATCCGCGCGGCCGCCGCGCCACCGGTGACCGTCGACACCCGGCTCTACCCGGGTGGCGGACACAACCAGAACGCCGTCCGCGCGCAGCTGCCGGACCTGGTGGACTGGCTGGGTGCGCACCTGCTGGGGCCGCTGGTCCCGCCCGCGACGCCGGCGGGTGTCACGATCGACGACGGGCCCGGTGTGCCGCAGCGTGTGCTGCCGGTGCCCGACCCCTAGGAAGGAGACACACGTGGTCTGGGAGGGAGTCGGCACCCTGCTGCTCGTCGGCGGGCTGCTCGCCGGGGTGGTGTGGATCGTGATCGCGGCCGGCGTCGGGGAGATCCCGAAGGTGCTGCACGGCCTGGCGCTGTGGCTGCTGGTGCCGCTGGCGTGGCTGGGCTCGCTCGGGGTGGTGCTGGCCGGCGGGTCGGTCGGGGCGGGCTGGGCGGTGCTGCTCGGGCTGCTCGTCGCCACCGGGGTCGCCTGCGCGGCGGCGCGGATGCTGGCGGGTCGGCGGAGCTGAGCACCCACCGGTCAGAATGACGGCGTGGACTTCCGCTCCGTCTACCGCCACCACTTCCTGCGCACCGCCGCGGCGACCCTGCGCACCACGATGGCCGACCCGGCCGCGAACGTCGCCGCCGTGCTGGAGACCGCCCGGACCTGCGCCGACGACGGCGTCGGGCTGGTGGTGTTCCCCGAGCTGACGCTCTCGGGCTACTCCATCGAGGACGTCCTGATGCAGGACACGCTGCTGGAGACCGTCGAGACCGGACTGCTCTCCCTCGTCGAGGCGACCGCGGACCTGCTGCCGGTCCTCGTGGTCGGGGCACCGCTGCGGTACCGCCACCGCCTCTACAACTGCGCGATCGTGATCCACCGGGGCCGGATCCTGGGCGTCGCCCCGAAGTCCTACCTGCCGACCTACCGCGAGTTCTACGAGCGTCGCCAGACCGCCCCCGGGGACGACGTCCGCGGCGCCTCGATCCGGCTCGGCGCCACCGACGTCCCCTTCGGTACGGACCTGCTCTTCGCCGCCGAGGACCTGCCCGGCTTCGTGCTCCACGCCGAGGTCTGCGAGGACTACTGGGTGCCGATCCCGCCGTCGGCGGAGGCGGCGCTGGCCGGGGCGACGGTGCTGGCGAACCTGTCCGGCTCACCGATCACGGTCGGCCGGGCCGACACCCGGCACCTGCTGTCGCGCTCGGCGTCGGCGCGCTGCCTGGCCGCATACGTCTACGCCGCCGCGGGTGAGGGCGAGTCGACCACGGACGTCTCGTGGGACGGCCAGACCATGATCTACGAGAACGGTGTGCTGCTCGCGGAGTCCGGGCGCTTCCCGCAGGGCGCGCGGCACGCGGTCGCCGACGTCGACCTGGACCTGATCGCCGGCGAGCGCCGCCGCCAGGGCACCTTCGACGACAACCGTCGCACCCACGCCGCCCGCACCGACGCCTTCCGCACGGTGGCGTTCCGGCTCGACCCGCCCGGCCACGACATCGGCCTGCGCCGCACCGTGGAGCGTTTCCCGTTCGTGCCAGCCGACCCGGCGCGCCTGGAGCAGGACTGCTTCGAGGCCTACTCGATCCAGGTCGCCGGGCTGGAGCAGCGGCTGCGGGCGATCGGCCAGCCGAAGGTCGTGATCGGCGTGTCCGGCGGGCTCGACTCCACCCACGCCCTGATCGTCGCGGCGCGGGCGATGGACCGTCTCGGCCGCCCGCGTACCGACATCCTCGCCTTCACCATGCCCGGCTTCGCCACCTCCGACCACACCCGCAACAACGCCGTCGCGCTGTCCGAGGCCCTCGGCGTCACCTTCGCCACGATCGACATCACCGGCACCGCGCGGACGATGCTGGCGGAGATCGACCACCCCTTCGGCCGGGGCGAGCCCGTCTACGACGTCACCTTCGAGAACGTCCAGGCCGGGCTGCGCACCGACTACCTGTTCCGGCTGGCGAACCAGCGCGGCGGGATCGTGCTCGGCACCGGGGACCTGTCGGAGATCGCGCTCGGCTGGTCCACCTACGGCGTCGGCGACCAGATGTCGCACTACAACGTCAACGGCGGCGTCCCGAAGACGCTGATGCAGCACCTCATCCGCTGGGTGGTCTCCTCCGAGCAGTTCCCGCCCGGGGTGTCGGCGGTGCTGCGCTCGGTGCTCGACACCGAGATCACCCCGGAGCTGGTGCCCTCGGACGGGACGACCGAGGTGCAGTCCAGCCAGGCCACCGTCGGTCCGTACGCGCTGCAGGACTTCACGCTCTGGTACACGCTGCGGCACGGCTTCCGGCCGTCGAAGATCGCGTTCCTGGCCGGGCACGCCTGGTCCGACGCCGCCGCGGGCCAGTGGCCGCCCGGGTTCCCCGACGACGAGCGGCCCGCCTACTCCCCCGCCGAGATCCGGCACTGGCTGCAGGTCTTCGCGCGGCGGTTCTTCCAGTTCGCGCAGTTCAAGCGCTCCGCGCTGCCGAACGGCCCGAAGGTGTCCGCGGGCGGCGCGCTGTCACCCCGCGGGGACTGGCGGGCACCCTCGGACCTGTCGGCGACGATCTGGCTCGACGAGATCGAACGGGAGGTCCCGGCAGGCTGAGGGCGGGCCGGCCGCGGGGCGCGACGCGGACGCCGCAGCGCCTCGGGTCCGGACGGGGGTGACCCACTGGGCCCTCCGGCGGTGCCGAGGAGTGACCCGATCGCACGTCCAGCGCAGCGGTGGTGCGTGTCGTCGTGTCGCCGGAACCGGTCGCCGATCGGTGACACGGTTCACCGAGCGGACGGGGCAGCCCTGTGCCGACGGGGCGGCGTCACACCGGGCGACTGGACCGCCGGAGGTCCTCGGCTCGATCCCGCACACCCCTCGCGAGCAGCGGGAACGCCGGGTCCTGAGTGGACCGGCGGACACCGGCCGACGGGCCCCCCGCCCCGCCGGGGGCGGGTGAACCCGACCACTACTGTCGCCTGCATTCGACCTGGAGGTGAGTCGTGGCGCTCGCGAACATCCTGTCCGAGATGCCGGATCTGCTGGAGCGGACCCTGGCGGAACACACCCCCGACGCGCAGGGCTTCTGCCGTGAGTGCCGGGACGCGACGGGAGTCAGCGCCACCTGGCCCTGCGTGACCCGCGAGCTGGCCGAGCAGGCCCGCTCGATGTCCTCCGACGGCCCCGGCACCGTCGACGAGCGGCCCGCCGAGGGCACCGTGGCCGGGCGTCGCCGGGCCCGGGACCTCTCGGCCCCGCTCGGCAACGGCCGGCACCGCTCGATCTAGGCCGCTCCGGTGCCCCGGACACCACGTCCGGGGCACCGCCGTCGTCAGGAGAGCCGGGCGGGCGCGGCCGGGCGGTGCGTCTCCCGGATGAGCAGCACCGCGACCAGCGAGATCACGGCGACGACGACCATGTAGGCCGCGACCGCCATCGACGTGCCGTAGCCCTGCTGCAGGGCGGCGGCGATCAGCGGTGCGAACCCACCGCCCAGCACGGCGCCGACGGCGTAGGAGAACGAGGCGCCGCTGTAGCGGAAGCGGGCCTCGAACATCTCCGCGAACAACGCGGACTGCGGGCCGTAGGACAGGCCCAGCCCCACCGTGAGCACGACGACCGCGACGACCATCGCGGCGAACCCGGTGGTGTCGAGCAGCAGGAAGAACGGCACCGGCCACACCACGAGCAGTACCGAGCCCACCAGATAGGCGCGCTTGCGGCCCACCCGGTCGGACCAGACCGCGCCGCCGACGATGCTGACCAGCCAGCTCAGCGAGCCGATGATCACGACGACGATCATGGTGTTCCGCGGGACCTCGAGCACCTGGGTGCCGTAGGAGAGCAGGTAGGCCAGGAAGATGTAGCCGATCGCGTTGTTCGCGACGAAGCTGACCGAGGCCAGCACCAGCTCGCGCGGACGGTGCCGGAACACCTCCAGGATCGGGGCGCGGCTGCGGCCGCGGTTCTGCCGCAGCATCGCGAACACCGGGCTCTCCTCGACCCGCAGCCGGATCACGAGCCCGACGACGACGAGCAGGATCGACAGCAGGAACGGGATCCGCCAGCCCCACGCGGCGAACTGCTCGGGGGTGGTCAGGTTGGACACGACGAGGAACACCAGCTGGGCCAGGATCAGCCCGGCGGGCACCCCGATCTGCGGGAACGAGCCGTAGCGTCCGCGCCTGCCGGGCGGGGCGTGCTCGACCGCCATCAGCGCTGCGCCGCCCCACTCACCGCCGGCCGAGAGACCCTGCAGCAGGCGCAGCACGACGAGCAGCACCGGGGCCGCGACGCCGATCTGGCCGTAGGTGGGCAGCAGGCCGACGCCGACGGTGGCCACGCCCATCAGCAGCAGCGAGAGGACCAGCATCTTCTTGCGGCCGAGGCGGTCGCCGAAGTGCCCCCACACGATGCCGCCGAGCGGACGCGCCACCAGCCCGACCCCGAGGGTCGCGAACGCGGCCAGGGTGCCCGAGGCCGCGGACATCGTGGTGAAGAACTGACTGTTGAACACCAGGGCCGCGGCCGTGGCGTAGATGAAGAAGTCGTACCACTCGATCGTCGTGCCGATCGCGCTCGTCGCGGCGACCCGGCGCACCTGCGCGGGCGCGGAGCCGGTCGTGTCGGCGGCGCTCGTCGGGCCTGCGCCGGGCCCGGCCTGCTGCTCGGTCATGTGTCCTCCCCTGACCCGGGACGGCGGTGTCCCGGACCGCGCCACTTTTGCACCGAACGTCCGGTCGGGTAAAGACGTGCGGGGTGCCCGATCCGTGCCACTCGTCGCACGGCCGAGTGCGGTCGCCGCCACGAACGGCCCGCGAAGATCGGACATCACGGGACATTCGCTACCGTCCGGTCACTGAACACGCGGTCCGGTACCCCCGACGGGCCGGGATCCCCCGATCCCGACGCTCCCCCGCAGCCCGGCCGGTCCGCGTGCCGGAGGAGAGACCGTCGTGCCCCGACACCGACATCGGGCGCAGGCCGGGCTGCGGCCCGGGCTGCGTCACGTCGCCACCGCGGCCGCCGTCGCGAGCGGCACGCTCGCCGTCGTCACGCCCGTGACCGGGCTCGGCGTCGGACCGGCCGAGGCCGACCTGCGCCTGGCCGCACAGGACGTGTCCGACGGCCGGGACGGTGACACCCCCGGCGCGCCGTTCGCCGAGGCCGCGGCCGCCGCCGAGGGACTGCGGGACACACCCGTCCTCGGCGCCGAGATCGTCCGCGACGCAGGCCTGCTCGACCCGGCCGCGGACGCGAGCCTCGCCGCGGCCCGCAAGGCCCAGGACCTGGCGCAGGAGGCCGCCGAACAGGCCAGGGCCGCCGCCGAGCTCGCCGCCCGCGGGCTGGGCGATCCGTCGTGCGGGCTCGACCTCGACGACCTGGGCCGGGTCAAGGCCTGGGTGTCAGACGCCGCGGAGTTCCTCGGCTGCGCCTACGGCGAGACCGACCTGATCGGCGTCGCGCAGCGCGAGAACGCCTCCGACCACCCCACCGGGCACGCACTGGACATCATGGTGCGCGGGCAGAAGGGCGACCGGATCGCCGACTGCGCCCTGGCCAACGCCGACGAGCTGGGCGTGAAGTACGTGATCTGGGAGCAGCGCATGAACGACGGCTCCGGGTGGTCGACGATGGAGGACCGCGGCGGCGACACCGCGAACCACTACGACCACGTGCACATCTCGTTCGACAGGAGCGCCGGGTCCGGCGAGCCGGACCTCGGCCGCTGCGCCTGACCCGCCGCCCGGTCCGCGGCGGAGCACGGACCGGGCGGCGGTGGCCTCAGACGCCGATCTTCGCCGGGCGTCCGTCCTTCAGGTGCCGGATCGCGGCGACGGCCGGACGCGGCTGCGCGGCGCCGCCGTCGGGCCAGTGCGACGCGGGCTGCTCCGGTGAGGCGTCGTCGACGTCGCCCGGGTGCTGCACCGAGACCAGCACGAAGTTCTCGGTGACGACCGGCCCGCAGCACTCCGAGCCGACCGGGACGCTGGCGAACAGCCGGGTCGAGCCGCGCTGCGGCCCCTGCAGCACGACGCCGTAGAGGCCGTCGTTGATCTCCAGCGCCTGGCTGGAGTCGGTCGAGATCCACAGGTTGCCGTAGGGGTCGAACGCCACGTTGTCCGGCGAGGTGATCGGGCTGACCTGGGACTTGTCGAACCCGCCGAAGTAGGTCGACGGGTCGTCGGGGTTCCCGCAGACCAGCAGGATGTTCCAGGCGAACGTCGTCGCCGCCGGGTCGTCGCGCGTCTCGGTGAGCTCGATGACGTGGCCGTGCTGGTTGGCGTTGCGCGGGTTCGCCTCGTCCGGACCGGCCTTGGCGCCCGCCTTGCCGCGGTCGGAGTTGTTGGTGCAGGCGATGTAGACCTTCCCGGTGCGCGGGTTGGGCTCCACGTCCTCCGGGCGGTCCATCTTCGTCGCGCCGACCTTGTCCGCGGCGAGCCGGGTGAACACGAAGACGTCGGCGACGCTCATGCCGTCCACGTAGGACTTTGTGGTCGACGCCAGCGGCTTCCACTGCCCGGAGCCGTCGAAGCGGCCGTCGCGCGGCAGCGCCCCGGTGCCGGTGATCTCCGCGGCCGGGCTGTCCCCGGTGAACGTCGCGACGTAGAGCGTGCCCGACGACAGCAGGGTGGCGTTGTGCTCGCGGGCGGCCCGGCTGTGACCACGGCGCATCCGCTTGTCCGACACGAACTTGTAGACGTAGTCGAAGCGCTCGTCGTCGCCCATGTAGACGACGGGGCGCCCGTCACGGGTGAGCGCGACGGTGGCGCCCTCGTGCTTGAAGCGGCCGAGCGCGGTGTGCTTGACCGGCTTCGAGCGCGGGTCGTGCGGGTCGATCTCGACGATGTAGCCGAACCGGTTGGCCTCGTTCGGCTCCTGCGCGAGGTCCCAGCGCGGGTCGACGCGCTCCCACCGGCGCTCCGAGGCGCCCTCGGAGAAGCCGTAGCGCTTCGCGCGCTCGTCGGTGACCGGACCGGAGGCGAAGTAGCCGTCGAAGTTCTCCTCGCCGGACAGGAAGGTGCCCCACGGGGTGGTGCCACCGGCGCAGTTGCCGATCATGCCCTTCACGCTGCGCCCGGTCGGGTCGGCCTTCGTGCGCAGCACCTCGGCTCCGGCGGCCGGGCCGTCGAGCACCATCTCGGTGTCGGCGGTGATGCGCCGGTTGAGCTTCCCGTCGCGGTCGTAGCGCAGCTCGCCGGAGCGCAGGTCGCGGGTCACCTCGACGACGCCGCCGCCGTGCGCCGCCATGCCGATCCGGATCTGCTCGGGGGTGGGGGCGTCCTCGTCGTACCCGCGGAACATCAGCGGCTCGAGCGTGTACTCGTGATTGGAGAACAGGACGTAGCGGCGGCCGGGGCCGTCGATCGGCAGGATCCCGCAGAAGTCGTTGTTGTAGCCGAACTGGCGGGCCTGCGCGGCGGCGGTCTGGTTCTCGAAGTCGAACTCCGGCGCGTCCGGGAACATCGGGTCGCCCCAACGGATCACGACGTTGCTCGCGTAGTCGACCGGCACGCGGATCGCGTCGTCGAGGTTCGGTGCGACCGTCTCGTACTGCAGCCCGCGCGGGGGCCCGGCCTGCGCCGGCGCGGCCACGTC
>NZ_JAMXSG010000205.1:0-10713 GCF_024124365.1 Pseudonocardia sp. McavD-2-B | reverse complement strand
GGCCAGCAGCGCGGCCAGCGCCGGGGCCCGCCGCTCCAGCACCGCGGCCGGGTCGCGGCCCAGCTCGGCGAGGTCGGACCGGTGGAACGGCGGCGGTGCGCTGACCACGTAGCGGGCGAACCCGAGCCCGGGCGCCCGCCGGGCCGCGGCCAGGTGCGCGGACACGACGTCGGCGACGTCGACCCGCCGGTGGCAGAACTCCACCAGTTTGAGCGTGGTGTCGTCGTGGGCGGCGCGGACCTCGTCGCGGTCGTCGGCCTCGGGGAAGAACCGCGAGGTCCGCAGCACCACCACCGGCAGCCCCGGGTCCAGCGCGGCGAGCTCGCACAGGTCCTCGGCGGCGGTCTTGGTGGCGCCGTAGACGTTGCGCACCCGCGGCACCACGGTCTCGTCGATCCAGGTCGCGGGCCCGCCCGGCACCGGGGTCAGCGCGCGGCCGAACGCGCTGGTCGAGGAGGTGAACACCACGCCCCGCACCCCCGCGGCGGCGGACTCCTCCAGCACCGCGAGGGTGCCCGACACGTTCGTGCCGACGAACTCCTGCCTGCTGTGCGAGCCGACGTGCGGCTTGTGCAGCGTCGCGGTGTGCAGCACGTGGCTGACCCCGCGCAGCGCCGACCGCAGGGCGTCGCGGTCGGTCAGCGACGCGACGACCGCGGTCCACGGCGAGGGCCGCCGGTCCAGACCGACGACGGGCACCCCGTCGCCGGCCAGCGTGCGGACCAGCGCCTCCCCGAGGTGGCCGGAACTGCCGGTGACGAGGACGCGCTCCATCCCACCAGTGAACCCGCTCAGGCAAGCAGGTTCCGCAGCTCGGTCACCGCCGTCCGCAGCTCCCGGGCGAAGGCGTGCATCCCCTCGGCCTGGTCGGCCGGCGTGGACAGGTGCACGTGGAAGCGGTCGGGCAGCAGCACGTAGGCCACCCCGATGCAGCGCGAGCTGGTCGAGCCGAACCCGAAGTACCGGATGTTGTCCGACGGCGCGGAGCTGGTCGACAGCCAGTCGTCGCGCATGATCGTCCAGCCGGGGGAGTCGAACACCGCGAGCTGCTCGGTGACGCCCAGCTCCGCCCCGCGACGGCGCCGGATCCAGTCCAGCTCCCACAGGTGCTGCTCGGGCGCGTCGCCCTGCTGGCACTGCTTGGCGCGGGCGCCGTGCGCCGCGGCGGCGGCCCGGAAGGTGTCGACCTTGTCGGCGTCGGAGGCCTGCGGGTCCCCCATGGTGTCGACGAAGGTCACCATCTCCGGTGTGATCACCCGCATCGCCTCGGTGCGTCCGCGCCGGAACTGCCGGGTCGCGATCGACTCGTAGGTGGCCCCGGTGACGCCCTTGGCCCGCCGGTGCGCGACCTGGTAGCAGGCCTGCACGAAGGCGTCCGGGGAGCACTTCAGGGCCTTCGCGTCGCGCGCGCCGAAGTCGTCGAAGGCGACGAGCTCGGTGGCGGTGGCGTCGAGGAACGCGGAGAACTCGTCGTGCGCGCGGGCCACGGTGGCGCGCAGGTCGTCGTCGAGGACGAATCGCAGCTCGGCGTGCGACGGGACGCCCTGCGGACGGGCCCCGATCCGCTCGGCGTGCACCTGCAGCGGGTCGGCGAACATCGCGTCGACCAGGGTGAGGACGGTGGTGCCGTCGAGCTCGCAGTGCTCGATGTTGACCCCGGCGGTGCCGTCGGCGAGCACGACGATCGACAGCGCCTTGTCGAACCACCGGTCCCCGGCGTCCCCGGCCAGCAGGGTCCGTGCGGCGGACTCCTCGTCGGCGGGGTCGGTCTCGTCGAGACAGATCGCGAGCAGCGCCCGCTCCACGAGGTCGACGGCCTCGGCGTTGGCCGGGTCCAGCCCGGTCAGCCGGTCCCGCACCGCGGCCCACTCGGCGCGGGCCAGGGTGGTCAGCGCGCCGACCGCGTCACCGGTGGCGGCCCGCTCGGGGTGGGACTGCCGGATCTCCCGCAGGGCGCCGGCGATCTCCTCGGCGGAATGCGCGGCGCCGTCGGCGCCGACCACGTCGAGGCGGTGGATCCGGCCGCGGTGCAGCACCACGACGTGCCGCTCGGTGGACGGGCCCGGCCAGTCGTCGCTGTAGGGGGTGCGGACGGTGTCCTGGGGGTCGCCCGGGATGCGGGTGGTGGAGAAGATGTGGCGGCTCTGGTCCATCGACTGCGCCACGTCGCGGTTGACCAGCGGCGGGAACGTCCCGGCGTCGAGATCGGCCTTGTGCCCGAGGGCGGCGACGGTGAGCTGCGCGGCCCGCTCGCACGGGTCCGTGGTCGATCCCGGCCCGAACAGGAAGAAGAAGTTCGCGTTGAGCGCGATCCGGTCGCGCCGGCCCAGGTAGCGCGACGGCCAGAACGCGTCCAGCCAGCTGTGGGCGCCGGCGTCGAAGCGCTCGAGATCGGCCTGGAGCACCGACGCGGGGCCGCCCTCGGCGAGTAGCTCTCGGGCGGCGGACTCGGTGCGGGCGTACTCGTCGGGGGTGAGCAGCGGGGCGCACCACTCGAGGAAGCGGTCGACCGAGGCGGACAGGGTCGGGAGCGGCACCTTCGGCAGGTCGTCGTCGGCCGCGAACGTGGTGGTCACGGGCATCAGTCCAGCAGCCCGTCGACGCGCACGGCGCGCGACCCCCCGTGTTCGGACAGTGTCCTCCCGAACAGCTGGCGGGTGCGGACCGCGCTGCCGACGACCCCGGTGCGCGTGCTGTAGGAGAAGATCGCCGTGTGCCGGGCGGTGTCGCCGCGCACCTCGGTCACCCGGTGCAGCGAGTACCGGCCGCGGAACAGCTGCAGGTCACCGGGGCGCAGCACCAGCCGTCGGACGCGGTCGCCGCCCCTGCCGTGCAGGACCTCGGCGACGTCGGCGGTGTTCTCCGAGGAGGAACTGCGGATGTCCGGGCAGTACTCGAAGACCCCGCCGGCCTCCGGCGCGCGGGTGAGCAGGCTGATCGCGATCTCGTTGGTGTCGAAGTGCCAGGGGTGCGACCGGCCGTCGCCGACGACGTTCAGGCACAGCCCGGCCAGCGGGTCGGCCAGCTCGTGCAGCTCGGGTACGCCGGTGCAGGCGGCGAGGAAGGCGCGGAAGGCGGGCTGCGGGTACAGGCGGTGGACCACCGCGGCGGCCGGGATCCGGTCGCGGGCGACGAAGGCGTTGCCCCGCTCCATCGGCACCCGCGCCGGGTGGTCGGCGGGCAGCGAGGGGTCGGGGTCGGTGTTGTAGACATTGACCACGGCGGTCTCGTAGTGCGCCAGCGGGGCGACCGCCTCGCCCTCGGTCCGCAGCCGGTCCCGCCACGACGCCCGGACGAACCCGGGGAGCACCGCGCAGCCGTCGGCGGCGAGCTGGGCGCGGGCCCGGCGGACCGCGTCCTCCCACCCGGACGAGCCCGGTTCGTGCACCGGGTAGCGGCTCAGGTCGACCGGGTCGAGCTCCTGCGGGGCCGCGAGTGCGGTCGGCTGCACGGATCAGCTCCTTCGTCCCCGGGCAGCGCCGGTGCCGCCCACGGTGTCACCGTCATCCAAACCCGTTCGGGGTCGCCGGATCAACGGTGAGTGACCGAGCGATCAGTTTCCGTGCGCCGTGGGAGGCTGTTCTTGCGCGGGAGAACCCCGGCGGAGGATGGTTCGTTGATCCGGTCGACGAGCGAGGAGGCTGTCATGGGCGCTATGAGCCCCACCCACTGGTTGATCGTGCTGGTCGTTCTGGTCCTGCTGTTCGGCGCGAAGAAGCTGCCGGAGATGGCGCGGTCGGTCGGCCGGTCCAGCCGCATCCTGAAGAGCGAGATGCGCGGCCTGCGCGACGACGACGGACGCCCCGGGGAGATCGGTCCCGGCGGCGCGACCCGGGCCGACACCGAGGTCCGGGAGCCGGGCACCCGGCAGCCGGAGGGCGCCACCCGTCCGGAGCCCGGCCCCGAGACCCAGCGGGCCTGACGGCCGCCCACAGGACGGACCACGGATGACGGACCAGGCATGACGGACCACGCATGACGGTGCTCGTGACGGGGGCCAGCCGGGGGGTCGGCGCGGCCACCGCCCGGCTCCTGGCCGGCCGCGGCCAGGACGTCCTCGTCGGGCACCGGGCCTCGCCCGAGGACGCCGCGGCGGTGGTCGCGGAGTGCCGGGCCGCCGGGGTGCACGCCGACGCGGTCGCCGCGGACGTCACCCGCACCGAGGGCGTCGAGCAGCTGTTCGACGCGGCGGCCGCCATGCCGTCGCCGCTGACCGGAGTGGTCGCGAACGCCGGTGGCGCCCCCTCGCGGCAGCGCCTGGAGGACATGAGCGACGCACGGATCGACGAGGTCCTCGCGCTCAACCTGCGGGCGGCGCTGCTGTGCTCGCGCGAGGCGGTGCACCGCATGTCCACCCGCTACGGCGGAGCGGGCGGGGTGCTCGTGCACATCACCTCCCGCGCGGCGGTGCTCGGCTCGCCCGACGAGTGGAACGACTACGCGGCCGCGAAGGCCGGGGTCGAGGCGCTCGTCGTCGGGCTCGCGAAGGAGGTCGCCGCGGACGGGATCCGGGTGGCGGCCGTACGGCCGGGCCTGCTCGACACCGACTTCCACGCGCGGGCCGGTGAGCCGGGGCGGATCGAGCGGATGGCGCCGTCGATCCCGATGGGCCGTGCCGGCCACCCCGACGAGGTGGCGACGGCGATCGCCTGGCTCCTGTCGGACGAGGCCAGCTACGTCACCGGCGCCGTGCTGGACGTGTCCGGCGGGCGCTGACCCGCCGGCGGGACCGAACCGGCGGCGGGTGGGGGAGAGCCACCGGCGCGGGTCGGGGCCCGGCCGGCGGTGGGGGAACGGACCGGCTGTGTGGTCGGCGGTCGGCGGCGGCGCTCAGGAGGCGGCGCGGGCCGAGCGCCCGAAACCGATCCGTCCGCGGCGGCGGGCACGGCGCCCGGCCCCGGAGGTCTCGGCACACAGCAGGCAGCCGTCCCCGGGTGGGGAGGCCAGCGACGCCGGCAGCACCACGTGCCCGCAGAGCGCGGTGCAGTGTCCGGTTCCGGCGGTGAGCGAGTCGGCCAGCACCGCCTGCGCCACGACGTGGCTGCGGCTGTCGCGGGCGCAGGTGACCGTGACGGTCTGCTCCTCGTCCGGCGCGGTCACCACGGCCACGGGGCGCGTACTCGCGGGTGTCACCGACACGGCAGCTCCTCCGGGCATGATTCGACAGAATATCCATCCTCACCCCGCAGCGGTGCAGATGCAAGTGCATCCGCACGATTGGCCGAACGTGCGGGCGGGTGGTCGCGGAGCGTGGCGAGGGCCACGTCCGTGCCCCCGGCGGGTCCGGCCGGTCCGTTCCGGGACCCGCCGGACGGGCCGGTGATCACGGTGTCTTCCTGGGCGGACACCCGGTCGCACGGTTCCGGATCATCCTGTGGCGCCGGTCACGTCGATCATGGCGTCGAGGTCGGCCACCGGTCGTCAGCGGCTGCGACCTGCGCCGGGCGGCACTAACCTAGTCAGTCATGACCGCTCCCGAACAGGCTCCTCCTCGGGCGTCCACGGCTCCGGACGGGGACGCCGCGACCGGCGCACCCGCCCCGGCGGCCGACGCCGACGGTGACCATTCGTACGAGATCGGCTCCCCGGTCCCGGCCGACGGGGTGGACATGTGGCGGCTGGCGGTGGAGGCGCGGACGCTGGACGCGAACTCCCGCTACGCCTACGTCCTGTGGTGCCGCGACTTCGCGCGCACCTCGGTCATCGCCCGCCGCGACGACGGCCGTGCCGTCGGCTACGTGACCGGCTACCGGCGCCCCGAGAACGGCGCCCTGCTCATCTGGCAGGTGTGCGTCGATCCGGTGGCACGCGGTGCGGGGCTCGCCGGCCGGATGCTGGACGCCGTCTGGGACCGGGCGGGCGCCGAGCGGATGGAGACCACCATCACGCCGGACAACGCCTCCTCGATCCGCCTGTTCACGAAGTTCGCGGAGCGCCACGACATGACGATCGAGCGGGAGGACCTCTTCGGTCCGGACCTGCTCGGTGACGAGCACGAGCCGGAGAACCTCTATCTCATCGGCCCGATCGCAGCAGACAAGGGTGGGAACACATGACCGTTTTCGAGGATCTCGAGTCCCAGGTCCGGAGCTACTGCCGCAACTGGCCCGTCGTCTTCGACACGGCGAAGGGCAGCCGTCTGACCGACGTGGACGGCCACTCCTACCTCGACTTCTTCGGTGGCGCGGGCGCCCTGAACTACGGGCACAACCCCGAGGTGCTCAAGAAGCCGCTGATCGAGTACCTGACCCGTGACGGCATCACCCACGGGCTGGACATGTACACCTCGGCCAAGGGCGAGTTCCTGACCACGTTCGAGGACATCATCCTCAAGCCGCGTGGCCTGGAGTACAAGGTGCAGTTCCCCGGCCCGACCGGCGCCAACGCCGTCGAGTCGGCGCTGAAGCTCGCGCGCAAGATCAGCGGCCGGGAGGCGCTGATCAACTTCACGAACGCCTTCCACGGCATGACGCTGGGCGCCCTGTCGGTCACCGGCAACTCGATGAAGCGCGGTGGCGCCGGCATCCCGCTGGTCCACTCGACGCCGATGCCGTTCGACAACTACTTCGACGGCAAGATGCCCGACTTCCTGTGGTTCGAGAAGGTCCTCGACGACACCGGCTCCAGCCTCAACGAGCCGGCCGCAGTCATCGTCGAGACCGTGCAGGGCGAGGGCGGCCTCAACCCGGCGCGCATCGAGTGGCTGCAGGGTCTGCGGGACCTGTGCACCCGCAAGGGCATCCTGATGATCGTCGACGACGTGCAGATGGGCTGCGGCCGGACCGGCCCGTTCTTCTCCTTCGAGATCGCGGGCATCGAGCCCGACATCGTCACGATCTCGAAGTCCATCTCCGGCTACGGCCTCCCGATGGCGCTCGTGCTGATCAAGCCCGAGTACGACCAGTGGGGTCCGGGCGAGCACAACGGCACCTTCCGCGGCAACAACCCCGCGTTCGTCACCGCCACGCACACGCTGCGGAACTGGTGGACCGACGACACACTGGAGAAGGAGACGCTGCGCAAGGGTGAGAAGGTCGAGGAGGCCTTCAACAAGATCATCGGTGACAACCAGGGCACCGAGATGTTCACCAAGGGTCGTGGGATGGCGCGGGGCATCCAGTTCGAGGGGGAGGGGCTCGCCGAGAAGGTGGCCTCGAAGGCCTTCGAGCAGCGGCTGCTGCTGGAGACGGCCGGTCCGAACGACGAGGTGCTCAAGCTCCTGGCGCCGCTCACGACCACCGACGACGAGCTCGACGAAGGTCTTGCGATCATCGGCGAGTCCGTCAAGACCGTCATCGGGAGCTGATCCACAACCATGATCGTCCGCACCATCGACGAGATCACCGACACCGAGCGTGACGTGGTCTCCGAGGACCAGCAGTGGCGCAGCAAGCGCATCGTCCTGGCCAACGACAAGGTGGGGTTCTCGGTCCACGAGACCACGCTGAAGGCCGGGACGATCAACGACTTCTGGTACGCGAACCACATCGAGGCCGTCTTCATCACCTCCGGTGAGGGCGAGCTGTACGACAAGGACAACGACGTCACGTACCAGCTCAAGCCGGGCTCGATCTACGTGCTGAACGGCAACGAGAAGCACCAGCTCCGCCCGAAGACCGAGATCACCTGCGTGTGCGTGTTCAACCCGCCGGTGACCGGTCGTGAGGTGCACGACGAGAACGGCGTGTACCCGCTGGTCACGGAGGACTGAGGGCTCCGTACCGGGATCGACACCGCGAGGGGTGTTTCCGCTGTGTGACAGCGGGAACGCCCCTCGCGGTCGTTCACACGACGTCCATCCGAAGGGACACCGAACCCACAGCGACTCACAGGAGGGTCCATGACCGCACTGGTCGGCAACGACGAACCGCGTCTCGTGCGTGGAGCCGGAGACCGCTACCCCACGCGCGTCTCGAACACCCCCGCCTTCATCGACCGCGCCGAGCCCACCGTGTGGGGCTCGAAGGCGAGCGCCGGCATGTTCGGCGCCCAGGAGCTGGAGGCGCACGAGCGCGACGGCTTCGTGCAGGTGCCGGGGCTGCTGACGGCCGACGAGATCGTGGAGTACCAGGCCGAGCTGGACCGGCTCGCCCACGATCCCGAGGTCCGCGCCGATGAGCGCTGCATCGTCGAGAAGTCCTCGGACGAGGTCCGCTCGATCTTCGAGGTCCACCGGATCTCCGAGGCGATCGGCCGGCTGGTGCGCGACGAGCGGGTGCTCTCCCGGGCCCGCCAGATCCTCGGCTCCGACGTGTACGTGCACCAGAGCCGGATCAACTACAAGCCCGGGCTCGGTGGCGGGGGGTTCTTCTGGCACTCCGACTTCGAGACCTGGCACGCCGAGGACGGGATGCCCAGCCCGCGTGCGGTCAGCTGCTCGATCTCGCTGACCGACAACCACCCGTTCAACGGCTGCCTGATGATCATGCCGGGGTCGCACCGGACCTTCGTGTCGTGCGTCGGGGAGACCCCGGAGGACTACCACCTGACGTCGCTGAAGGAGCAGGAGATCGGCACCCCCGACGCGGAGTCCATCTCGAAGCTGGCGCAGCGGCACGGCATCGCGATGATGACCGGCGAGGCGGGTGGCGCCACGTTCTTCGACTCCAACTGCATGCACGGGTCGGGCGACAACATCACCCCGTACCCGCGGTCGAACATCTTCCTGGTGTTCAACAGCGTCGAGAACGAGTGCGTGGCGCCGTTCTCGGCCCCGCGGCCACGTCCGTCCCACATCGCGGCCCGGGACCGGTCCCCGGTCCGCTGAGCGTCCGCGCTCAGGCGTCCTGGAGGGGTGAGAGCTCCGGGCGCTTGGGCCGGTAGCCCTCCCACGTGTGCGTGCCGCGCAGCCGCTTGCGCAGGTACGGCATCACGTGGTGGGTGACCCACCGCAGGTCCTCGGCCTGGCGCGCGGTCCAGGGGGTCGGCCCGCCCTCGGGCTCCGGCCACGGCCCGCGCCAGTCCGGGGCCTGCTCGCCGAGGGTCTCCAGCACCCGCCAGGCGACCCGCTCGTGCGCGTGCGGGACCAGGTGCAGCCGGTCCGGCCCCCAGGCCCGCGGGTCGGCGAGGCACTCCATCGCCCACAGGTCGACGACGCGGCAGCCGTGCCGTTCGGCGGCGGCCCGCATGTCCTCGTTGTAGCAGGCGATCCGGCCGCGCAGCCTGCGGATGAACGGGTGCATCCGGCGCAGGTCGAAGCCGGTGAAGATGAGCACCTCGGCGCCGGTTGCGACCAGCCTGCCGAGCGCGGCGTCGAAGCGGGCGGCGAGGTCGTCGACGTCGCAGGACCAGCCGATGATGTCGTTGCCGCCCGCGCAGAAGGTGATCAGGTCGGGGCGCATCCGTTCGGCGACCGGGAGCTGTTCGGCGACGATCTCGTCGAGGACCTTCCCGCGCACGGCGAGGTTGGCGTAGCCGAAGCCCGGGCGGCGGTGGGCGAGGGTCTCGGCGACGCGGTCGGCCCAGCCGCGGGCCCGGCCGTCGGGGGTGAGGTCGTCGAGACCCTCGGTGAAACTGTCGCCGATCGCGACGTAGCTCCGGTGCTGTGCGTGCGTCTGCTGGTGCATCGGCACGGCCCCCTCTCGTCCCCGGTCCTCCGCGTGCCTTGTCTGTTGTTCACCGCAACGATGTCCGGCGTTACGCCGATGATCACCCTGTTCCGGGCCGTCCGCCAATCGGATCCCGTCGACCCGGCGTGCGGGATAGGGCACCCTCAGCGGGGTGACGTCCGATCGCGCTCCGCACACCGCATCCCGGGAGGACCCGAAGCTCGCCGAACTGCTCGGTGGCCGGGCCGGTGCCGTGGACGCCTCGATACCGGTGGTCGCGTTCGTGCTCGCCTGGGTGGTCGCGGGGGCGGCGGGGTCGGCGTTCCCGATCAACTGGGGGGCCGGCGCGGCGATCGTCGCGGGGGCCGCGGTGGCAGGGTGGCGGCTGTACCGCGGCCGCCGGCCGCGGGCGGTGCTGTTCGGGCTGGCCGGGGTCGTCGTCGCGGCCGGGATCGCGCTGGTGACCGGGCGGGCGTCGGACTTCTTCCTGGTCCAGATCGTGTCCAACGTCGGCAGCGCGCTGGCCTGGGCGATCTCGATCGTCGTGCGGTGGCCGCTGCTGGGGGTCGTCGTCGGCGGGCTGCTGGGACAGCGCACGAGGTGGCGGCGCGACCCGGACCTGCTCCGCGGGTACCAGCGGGCGTCCTGGGCGTGGGTGGCGCAGTACGTCCTACGGCTGTCGGTGTTCCTCCCGCTGTGGGCGGCCGACCAGGTCGTGCTCCTGGGTGTCGCGCGGACCGTGCTGAGCCCGGTGCTGGTCGGGCTGAGCGTGCTCGTGTCATGGCCGTTGCTGCGTACGGCGCTGCCGGCCGATCACCCGGGCATCCGTCACCCCCGGTGACAGGCTCTGACACCTCGTAGCGCTAGAATCGTGATCTTCCCGTGACCTTTGCTCGGTCGTGTGAAGGTCACCACTTCGGGTGATCGTCCGGCGCAGTCGTGGCCTCCCGGACGTTCCCCCGGGACGAGCCGCCGCACCGACGATCACTGCAAGGAGCCATGCCGCACCAGCGCCCCCCGGAGCCCGGCTTCGGCGACGCCCCCCGTGGCGTCCCGAGCCCGGCCCGTCCCCCCGCCCAGCCGTCCGCTCCCCGACCCGGCACCGGTCGCCCGGTGGCCGCCCCCGACGCCCCGCGGCTGCCCCGTCAGCGCACCGCGCATCCGC
>NZ_JAMXSG010000204.1:0-10739 GCF_024124365.1 Pseudonocardia sp. McavD-2-B | reverse complement strand
GGCGGCGCTGCTGTGGGTGGGCGGGCTCGGCGCGCTGCTGGTCACCGCCCGCGACGCCGACGTGCGCACCGTCGCGGTGCCCCGGTTCTCCCGGCTCGCGCTCGCCGCCGTCGTCGTGCTGGGGGTGACCGGGCTGCTCGCCGCCACCGCGCGGCTGACCTCACCCACCGACCTGGTCACGACGGCCTACGGCGCGGTCGTCCTCACCAAGGTCGTGCTGCTGGCCTGCGCCGCCGCGCTGGGCGGCGCGACGCGGGCCCGGCTGCGCGCCGGGCGGCTGCCGGTGCTGGTGTGGGCGGCGGTGGAGGTCCTCGTGCTGGTCGCGGCGACCGGGGTCGCCGCGACCCTGACCCACACCGCCTGAGCGGTCAGCGGGAGGGCGAGGTCAACCGCAGGCCGGAAGACCGAGCCCGCCGCGGGACGCCGGCTCCAGGTACACCTCCGAGAGGTAGCCGGAGCGCCCGTCCGGCCAGCTCACCCGGTACCAGAGCTCGGACTCGACCCGGTGCGGGTTGCGCGCGGCGGGCGAGTCGAGGTTGTGGTTCCACATCCGCTCACCGACGACCGTGCAGGTGGCGGGCAGCATCGCCCCGCTGACGACGTCGGTGCCGACCTCCTTGCAGCCCCGGGAACCGCAGAACGCGATCGCCCGTGACGAGAGGTAGGCGGGCCCGGAGTCCTCGACGAGGTCCTCCGCGCCGAGCGCGACCTTGTTCTGCACCGTGACGACGGCCGTCCCCGCCGACGCCGCGGCCGGCGCTCCGAGGGTCCGGGCGGCGAGCCAGCCGGCGCCGCCCGCGACCAGGGCCGTGGCCAGGACGGCGACGACCACCGCCCGCGCCGTACGTCTCGCGTCCTCCGTGCCCATCGGTTCCGTCCCCCCGGCAGCCACGCTCGTCGGTTCCGTCCCCCCGGCGGCCACGCTCGTCGGTTCCGTTCCCCCGGCGGCCGCGGGAGGCACCGCCCCGCCCGTTCCCGGGGTCTCCGTCGCATCCCGGGCCGCATGTGCTCCCATCGCCGGTGCTGCGACGTCCGCGGAGCCGGTCGCCGAGAGCCTCGCCGGAGCCGTGGTGGGCGACGCGGGGGCCGCGGCCAGCGCCGCGTGCCGGCGCGCCCACTCCCGCACCTCCGGCGCGGGTACTCCCACGGCGGCGAGCACCGTCGTCACCAGGTCGCCGCGGGGCAGGCGGGGTCCCGTGCGGGCGTTGCCGATCGCACTCTTGCTCCAGTTCGAGCGTTCGGCGGCCTCACGGACGGACACGCCGCGGGCGTCGAGCACCGCGGCGAAGTCACTGCAGAACAGGTCCGGGGAGTCGGGGCGACGACCGTCGGAGGTTTCGGTCACCCGGCGATTATCGGATCGGCGATCACGATGGGCCACAGACGACGGGCGGCACCGCACGAACATCGTCACGATTGACGAGAATCTTTGCGATATCCCGGCACATCCGCAGCGACCACAACCCGTGGCGGCGGCCGCGTCCGCAGCGCCCGCGATCGTGGCCCACGTGGCCGCCGCACTGCTGTGGGTCGGCGGACTCCGGGCTGATCGCCGCGACCGCTCGGCTCGGGTCACCGTCGGGGTGGTGACGACCGCCTACGGCGGCCTGGTTCCGGCGAAGACGGTGCTGCCGGCCGGGGCCGCCGCGCTGGGCGGGGCCGCCCGGGCCCGGCTGCGGGCGGGCCGGGTGCCGGTCCTGGGCCGGGCGACGGTGGAGGTGCTGCTGCCGGCCGCCGCGACCGGGACGGCCGCCACGCTGACCCACACCGCCTGACCCCTCACCCGAGCTCGGCCCCGGCCAGGTGCGAGGACAGGGTCTTGCCGTGGCCGTCGAGGGTCAGCGACCCGGTGACGCCCCCGGCCAGCACGCCGGGGACCCGGAAGACCAGTGCGGGCAGACCGGGGACCTCGTGCCGGTCCACCGGGCCGGTCACCGCGGGGCCGAACCGGGCGCGGACGACGTCGGCGGTCAGCCGCGAGCGCAGCACCTCCCAGGCGGCGTCGTCGCGCGGCACGACGACCAGCATGAGCGTGTCACCCTTGTCGCCGGCCCGGACGTCGGCCAGGTCGTCGACGCGCATCAGCGCACCTCCTCGACGTCGACACGGGGCCGCACGAGGTCCCGGTCGAGCAGGCAGGACCGCACGACGACCTGTTCGGTCACCGCGGACCGTGCTCCTCCGCCGGCCGCGGGCCCGTTGGTGTAGAGCGACTCGACCTCCCACCCGACGAGCCCCGCCCTCTCCCGGTCGGGCGCACGGGCCGCGACGCGCAGCCGCACCTCCACCGGGTCGCCGGGCCCCGCGAGCCCGCGGTGCGCGGCGCCCGCCCCGAGGTACTCGACCTCCACGTCGCCGTCGTCGAATCCGTGCACCTCGCGCAGGCGTTCCCGCACGACGTCACCGGCCAGCCGGGCCCGGTCCAGGCACCGCGGACCGGCATAGCTGATCTGGCCATCGCCCACCCAGCCGCCGCGGTAGCCGAGCGTCACCTTCAGCCGGTCCGGCCGGGCCCGCCCGGACGCCCCCGACACCCGTACCCGGTCCGGGCCGGTCTCGTCGAACACGACCCCGGAGAAGTCCGCGACGACGTCCGGGGTGACGTAGGACGACGGGTCGTCGACCTCGTAGAGCAGCTGCTCGGTGCAGGTGCGCCGGTCGAGCCGGCCACCGTCGCGGGGGAGCTTCCCCAGCACGACCCCGCCGTCGCGGCCGACGTCGGCGAAGGGGAACCCCAGCCGCGCCAGGCCCGGCACCGGCTTGGTCGGCGGGTCGGCGAAGTAGCCGCCGGTGAGCTGCCCGGCGCACTCCAGCAGGTGGCCGACCACGGTGCCGGTGGCGGTGGCGGCGGGGTCGCCGGCATCCCAGCCGAGGCTGTGGCGCAGCGTCCCCAGGTAGAGCGAGGGGTCGGCCACCCGCCCGGTCACGACGAGGTCCGCCCCCGCCCCGAGCGCCTCGGTGACCGGCTCGGCGCCGAGGTAGGCGTGCGCGGAGACCGGCACGGGCCCGTCCGAAACCGGCCGCCCGGTGCCGTCGACGAACGGGTCCGCCGCGAGCACCGCGTCCAGCACGTCGTCGCCGGTCACGACGCCGACCCGCACCGGCCCGCAGCCGGTCCGCCGGACGACACCGGCGGCGACGCGGGCGGCCGCCACCGGGTGCGCGGCACCGGAGTTGGTGACGATCCCGGTCCCCCGCGAGCGGGCGGCGGGCAGGACCGCGTGCAGCCGCGCGGCCAGCAGCGGGTCGTACCCGCTGTCCGGGTCGGTCAGGCGGCGCAGCGTGCCCGCGGCGACCGTCCGCTCGCCGAGGCACTCGAAGACGATGTGGTCGAGGTCCCCGTGCTCGACCAGGCGCACCGCGGGGTCGATGCGGTCCCCGGCGAAGCCCGCGCCGGCGCCGATCCGCGTCCTCATGCGAGCGCCACCGCCCCGGTCAGCAGAGCGACCGCGAGCATGACGAGGCTGATCAGCCACGCCCAGCCGAACAGCGCGCGGATGTGCCGGCCGATGTCGACCCCCGCCAGGCCGACGAGCAGGTAGAACGAGCCCGTCATCGGGCTGATCGGGAAGCCCACGGTCTCCTGCCCGACGATGGACGCGCGGGCGAGGTCCGCGGCCGCGACGCCGAACTCGGCGCCGACCCCGGTCAGGACCGGGAGCACGCCGAAGTAGTAGGCGTCCGGGCCGAACAGCAGGCTCAGCGGAACCCCGAGGACGCCGACGACCAGCGGGAGCGCGCCACCGAGCCCGGTGGGCACGGCGCCCGCGACGGCCGCGGCCATGCCGTCGATCATGCCGGTTCCCTCCAGGACGCCCAGGAACGCCCCGGCCGCCAGCAGGGTGGAGGCCATCAGCATGGCGCCGCGGGCCTGGGCGTTGATCCGCTCGGTCTGCTCCTCCAGCCCCGGGAAGTTGACCACCAGGGCGAGGATCGCCGCGCACAGGAACACCGCCTCGGGCGGGGCGAGCCCGCTCACCAGGGCCGCCACCGTGAGCACGGTCAGCGCGACGTTCACCGCCGTCCGGACCGGCCCGACCGGCGCGGCCGGGGCCTCACCCGCCGGGCCGGGCCGCCCGGCGGAGTCCGGGTCACCAGCCGTGTGACCGGCCGTGTCACCCGTGGCATCGCCCCCGGCGTCCCCGGTCCCGGCGCCGCCCGGCCCCGCCTCCGGGCCGATGGCGGTCGCGGCGGGGACCCGCTCCGCCACGACGGCCGCACCGACCGCCTCACGCACCGGCTCGCGACGACCCTCGCGGCGGCCGAGGAACCAGGCGATCAGCAGCGCGGCCACCATCCCGGCGAGCTGGGCCGGGATCAGCGGGACCCACAGCGCGTTGGCGTCCACGCCCGCCGTCGTCGCGGCGCGTGCCGTCGGGCCGCCCCACGGCAGCAGGTTCATCACCCCGGCGCCCATGCCGACGCACACGGTCAGCGTCACCCGGCTCATCCCGAGCCGGTCGAACAGCGGCAGCATCGCCGGGATAGTGATGAGGAAGGTCGTGGCACCGGCCCCGTCGAGGTGGGCGGCCATCGCGAGCGCGGTGGTCGCCAGGCACACCGTCGTCGGGGCGTTGCCGGCCAGGGCCACGAGCCGGCGGACGACCGGGTCGAACAGACCGGCGTCGCGCATGACGCCGAAGAACACGATCGCGAAGACGAACATCGTGGTCACCCCGACGACGCCGGAGAGTCCGTCGGAGACGAACGACCCGATGTCGGCGGGGCCGAAACCGCCGATCAGAGCGGTCACCACCGGAACCCCGGCGAGCGCCACCACCGCCGACACCCGTCGGGTCAGCAGCAGGGTCAGGATGAGCCCGATCGTCACGAAGCCCAGGACAGTCACCATCGTCGGTCCTCTCTGGCGGAGCCGGGCCACTGTGACGGGCGCGACACGTGACTGTCCAACATCGATTCGCGATACATTGATGCGTGGCACGCATCGATCTGGACATCCGGCAGCTCCGCGCCGTGCTCGCCGTCGCCGACGCCGGGGGCTTCTCGGGAGCGGCGGCACGGGCAGGGGTCGCCCAGTCCTCGCTGTCCCGCACGGTGCAGGAGGTGGAACGGAGGGTCGGTGTGGCCCTGTTCCGGCGGACCACCCGGGAGGTGGCGGCGACGGTGGAGGGCCGGGCCTTCGTCGAGCTCGCGCGGCACGTCGTCGGCACCCACGACACGGCCATGGCCCACTTGGCCGGCTACGTCGCCGGGGTCCAGGGGCACGTGTCGGTGGCCGCGCTGCCCTCGCTGGCCGCCGGACTGCTGCCCGCCGCGCTCGCCCGCTACCGCCGGACCCGGCCGGAGGTGTCGGTCGAGGTCCTCGACGGGCTGTCCGAGGAGGTCCGCGGCCGGGTCGGCGACGGCAGCGTCGACCTCGGCCTGACCGTGGGGCGGGAGCTGCCGGCGGGTCTGCACGCGACCCCGCTGGTCCACGACACGTTCCACCTCGTCGTCCCGGTCACCGACCCGCTCGCCCGCGAGGACGCGGTGCCCTGGACGGCGCTGGAGGGCCGGCCGTTCGTCGTCTTCGACCCGAGCAGCAGCATCCGCGCCGACACCGACCGGGTGCTGGCCGCGGTGGGGGTCCGGACCGGACCGGTGGTGCAGGCCCGCAACATCCTGGCCGTCGGCGGGCTGGTCGCGGCCGGTCTCGGCGTGACCGCCGTCCCCGCGCTGGTGCTGCCCCTGATCGCCTTCGCCGGGCTGGCCGGTGTCCCCCTGCGGGCACCGCGGGTGCAGCGCGACATCTGCATGATCCACGACCCGCGTCGCCCGCTGTCCCCCGCGGCGCGGGGGCTGGTCGAGCTGCTGACCGACGGCGGGGAACTCGACCTCCCACCGGGCGCCGAGCGAGCCGGTGACGGCTGACCGCGGCGCCGACACCCGCCACGCCCGGCACGTCGCCGGGGACGTCGGGGACCGTGTCCGAGGGCATGGTCCGACCCTCCGGGCCCGGAACGACGAACGGCCGGACCCGTCGGGTCCGGCCGTGTGGTGGTGGAGCTGAGGGGAATCGAACCCCTGACCTTCTCGATGCGAACGAGACGCGCTACCAACTGCGCTACAGCCCCAGGTGTCTCAGGCCCGCCCTCGCGGGCTGACCTGAAGAACCCTAACAGACCCCTATTCGCCCACCGCACGCCGGTGGGGGGTGCCCGTGTCGAACTCGTCGGGCTCCTCCTCGGCGTCCACGTCGACCAGCGACGTCCCGGCCGGGACCGGCGGCGGCGGGGCCGCGGCGAGACGCGGGAGCGACGACTCGTGCTCGGTCCCGACGGGCCCCTCGACGGTGCGTCCGCGGGCCGGGAGCACACCCAGCGGCTCGCCGGTGCCGCGGACCCGGGTGGGCTCGCCGTCGTCGGCGGTCCAGTCGTCGTCCTCGTCGGTGCCCGTGGTGACGGTGGCGGCGGTCGCGCGGATCTCGTCGTCGGCCCGCTCCTCCGCGGAGGCGTCGCGGCCGCGGTGGGCCCACTCGTCGAGCTCGGGGTCGTCGGCGGCCGGGGACTGCCGGGTGCCGGCCAGGCGTGCGGCGCGGCGGGCCCGGATGCCCTCCTCGATGCGGACCTGGCGGCGCAGATAGGTCAGGTAGCCGACCAGGCCGGCGCCGACGACACCGGTGACCCACCAGAACACCGTCGAGACCAGCAGCGCGGCCGCGCCGGCGGCGAGCAGCAGGACCAGCAGACCGAGCACGACGCGCTGGCGGAACGCGTACTTGGCGTGCGCGGCCGCGGCGGCGGCCTCGGGGTCGAAGCCCCCGCGGCCGGGGCGGTAGCGGGCCGGCGGGCGGGACCAGCCCTCCTCGTCGAGGCCGTCGACCTCGTCGAGGCCGTCGGCGCCGGTCCCGTGCTCGTCGTCGGCGTCGACGGGCCCGGCGGGCTCGTGGTCGTCGTCGGGCCGGGGGTCGCGCTCCCGGTCCGACCGGACCCGCTCGTCGGGATCGGCGTCGTCGTGGCCGACGAGGTGGTCGCCGTGGTCGTCGCCTCCGGGGCCGCGGACGCGGCCCTCGTCGTCGATCTCGGTGTCCTCGACGTCGTCGTAGGCGTACTGGTCGGCCTCGTCGGAGCGCTCACGGGGAGCGGGGACGTCGTCCCGCGCCTCCGCCAGCTCGCCGACCGTGGTCGGACCGGATCGCTGTGTCACAAGAACCTCCGGGTGTCGATGCCGCGCGGGACGTTCCAACACCCGCCCGGACAGCAGCGCCGGGCTGAGCCGGGCCACTTCCTGCTGGCGCCGGGCGACGGTCGGAACGAGGATCAGCAGCCAGAGCACGACCAGACCCACGAAGATCAGAGAGCTGGGCACGGCTGCCTCCTCCCCCGACCGGCGCAGTCCACCCGGTGGAACGGCCCCGATCCGCGCCACCACCGATCACCGTAATCGGGCGGACCTCCGCACCCGGGTCGCGACGCGCCGTGGTCCCTCGGACGGAGGGTGCGAAACCAGGGACGTGCGGTACACGTGTGACTCCGGTGAGTGATCAGGCGAGGTGTGGGCGCTGCGCAGGGTCAGGACCGCGAGGCGCGTCCGTCCCGCACCAGCCGGGCCGCGAAACCACCCGGCGGGACCTCCTCGGCGGTCACCGCGTAGGCGTAGTGGTCGCGCCAGGCGCCGTCGACGTCGAGGTAGCGCTGCAACAGTCCCTCGCGGCGCAGCCCGAGCCGGGCGAGCACCGCGATGCTGGCCACGTTCTCCGGGCGGACCGTGGCCTCGACGCGGTGCAGCCGCACCGGGCCGAAACAGTGGTCGAGGACGAGAGCGACGGCCGCGGTGGTGATCCCCCGCCCGCCCAGGGTCGAGTCGAGCCAGTAGCCGACGTAGCCCGACAGCAGCGGCTCCCGCACGACGTTGCCGACCATGACGTGGCCGGCCATCGCTCCGTCGACGGTGATCGCGAACGGCAGCGACAGCCCGCGCCGGGCGGCCCCGCGCAGCAGCCACCAGCGGCCGGGCCACTCCACCCCGGAGTTGCGGCGGGACCACCCGCCGTGGGTCGTCGGCTCCCAGGGACGCAGGAAGTGCTCGTCGCGCACCCGGATCCGGGCCCAGTCACCGCCGTCGCGCAGCCGCACCGGGCGCAGCCCCACCTCGTGCCCGCGCACCCGCAGCGGTCCGAGGACGGCGGGCCAGCCGGGGTGACCGCCGGGCGGTTCGGGGACGGCGGACGGCGGCACGCGGCTCAGTTCCGCCCGCGGGGAACCAGCTCGACGTGCTCACCGACGGTCATCTCGGTCACGTCCTCGTCGATGACCGCCAGCGCGTTGACCTCGGACAGCACCGCCAGCAGGTGGGTGCCCGACACACCGAGCGGCTGGGCGAGCAGCTCGCCGCCGTCGTCGGAGCGCAGCAGCCGCGCCGGGATGTAGGACCGGCGCCCGGCCGGGGAGACGATCGGGGAGGTCAGCCGGGCGGTCCAGGTGCGCCGCATCGGCTCCTGGCCCAGCGCCAGCCGGATCAGCGGCCGGACGAACACCTCGAACAGCACCAGCGCGGTCGCCGGGTGCGACGGGAACAGGAACACCGGCACGGCGTCCGGGCCGAGCCGGCCGTAGCCCTGCGCGGAACCGGGGTGCATCGCGACGCGGGTGTCGTCGATGCCACCGAGGTCGGCCAGCCCGCTCTTGGCCTCGGCCGCGGTCGTCCCGCCGCCCGCACCGCAGACCACGACGATCTCGGACGCCGGCAGCAGGTCCTCGACGGCGCCACGGATCTCCGCGGCGCTGCCGCCGACGGTGCGGGGCCGGTTGGTCTCCGCGCCCGCCTCGCGGGCGGCGGCGACCACGGCGTGCGAGCAGACGTCGGCGACCTGCCCGGACGACGCCGAGCGGCTCACCTCCACCAGCTCGTCGCCGACCGAGACGACCGAGACCCGCGGCCGCGGGTGCACCAGCAGCTTGTCCCGGCCCGCGGCGGCGAGCATCGCGACCTGGGCCGAGCCGACGACGTCGCCCTCGCGGACGGCGACGTCACCGGACTGGACGTCCTCCCCCACCCGGCGCACGAAGCCGGCCGACGGCACGCCGCGGCGGATCGTGAGGCGCGCGGTGCCGCCGTCGGTCCACCCGAGCGGTGCGACGGCGTCGGCGAGGGTCGGCAGCGGCGCCCCCGCCGCGACGCGGACGGCCTGGCCGGGCTGCAGCCGCAGCGGCTGACGCGATCCGGCGGCGATCTCGCCCACCACCGGGACGGTGACCGGGGAGGCGTCGGTGGCCCCGGCCACGTCGACGCTGCGCACCGCGTAGCCGTCGATCGCGGCCTGGTCGAAGACCGGCAGCGGACGCGCCGCGACGACCTCCTCGGCGCTGCGCAGCCCCTGCGCGTCGGTGATCGCGACGCGCACCGGGGCCGGGCGCACCGCCACGTCCAGGATCCGGGACAGGTGATCGGTGACCGTGCGCACTCTCAGTCCTTCAGTCGCTCGTTCAGCCAGGTCCGCAGGTCCTCGCCGTACTCCGGGTGCTGCAGCATGAAGTCGACGTAGGCCCGCGCGTACCCGGCGGGGTTGCCCAGGTCGTGGCGGCCGCCGCGGTGCACGACGACGTGTACCGGGTGACCCTCGGAGATCAGCAGCGCGACGGCGTCGGTCAGCTGCAGCTCACCGCCCGCGCCGGGGGTGATCCGGTCCAGCGCGTCGAAGATCGCACGGTCGAGCAGGTAGCGACCGGCCGCGGCGAAGGTCGACGGAGCCTCGTCCGGGGCGGGCTTCTCGACCATCCCGTGGACCTGCTTGACGTCGTCGTCGCCGGTGTCGGAGACCTCGAAGACGCCGTAGGCCGAGATCTGCTCGCGCGGCACGTCGAAGGCGCAGAGGACGCTGCCGCCGTGCTCCTCGCGGACCTGCGCCATGCGGGCGAGGACACCGGTCGGGAGGACCAGGTCGTCGGGCAGCAGGACGGCGACGGCCTGCTCGTCGTCGGCCAGTGCCGGGCCGGCCTGGGCGACGGCGTGGCCGAGGCCCTTGGGCTCGTACTGGTACACCGAGTCGACCTCGAGCAGGCCGGGAGCGCGGCGGACCTTGTCGGCCAGCTCGCCCTTGCCGCGGCTCTCCAGGGTCTTCACCAGCTCGTCGTCGGTGCGGAAGTAGGCCGCGACCGAGTCCTTGCCGGGGGAGGTCACGACCAGCAGCCGCTGTGCGCCGGCCTCGGCGGCCTCCGCGGCGACCAGCTCGATCCCGGGCGTGTCGACGACGGGGAGCAGCTCCTTCGGCACGGCCTTGGTCGTCGGCAGGAACCGGGTGCCCAGACCCGCCGCCGGGACGACGGCGGTGCGGAAGGCCCCGGTGCCGCTGGACGTCTGCACGCTCATGGTCGGCGAGCCTAGCCACAGCTCTAGCCTGGAGCCGTGACGGCTCGCGCGGAGGACAGGGGTGGATCGTCGCCTGATCAGGGTGGGCGAGCCGCTGACGCCAAGCGGTCACTGCGGCGCACGCTGCTGGCGGCGCGTCGCGGGCGCCCGGTCGCCGACCGGCTGGCGACGACCGCCGCGCTGTCCGCGCACCTGTGCGCGCTCGCCGCCGCGACACCCGGCCCGGTGGCCTGCTACCTGCCGATCGGCACCGAACCCGGCGGTGCGGGACCGGGCGTGCCGTCGCTGCCCGACGCGCTGGTCGCCGCCGGTCACGATGTCCTCGCCCCGGTGGTCCCGGACGCGCCGGGCCCGCTGGACTGGACCGTCTACCGCGGCCCGGACGATCTGGCCCCCGGGCCGCTCGGGGTCGTCGAGCCGACCGGTCCCCG
>NZ_JAMXSG010000203.1:0-10838 GCF_024124365.1 Pseudonocardia sp. McavD-2-B | reverse complement strand
GGGGGCCGCACCCGGCCCCGAGGCGTCCGGGCCCCCGGCGACGGGGTCCCCCGCAGCGACGGACCCGGCCGGCGCAGCGGAGGCGGTGGGCTCGCGCCGGGGCCGTCGCCGGGCGGAGCCCTGCCGCGGCCCGTACCCGACGAGCGTCGCGATCCGTCCGTCCCTGCCCGCCTCACCGATCTTCGCGCCGGTGTCGGCGCCGGCGTCGGGCGCGGCCCCACCGGTGTCGATCGCGATGATCGGCGTCCCCACAGCGACGGTCGCGCCCGGTTCGGCCAGCAGCTCCCCGACCGTCCCGGCCCACGGCGAGGGCAGCTCCACGGCCGCCTTCGCCGTCTCGATCTCCACGATCACGTCGTTCACCGCGACCGTGTCCCCGGGCGCCACCCGCCAGGTGACGATCTCGGCCTCGGTCAGCCCCTCGCCGACGTCGGGCAGCTTGAAGTGCTCACGCATGTGCTCCTCCTCACCAGGCCAGGGAACGGTCGACGGCGTCGAGCACCCGGTCCAGGTCCGGCAGGTACTCGTCCTCCAGCCGCGACGGCGGGTAGGGCGTGTCGAAACCGGTCACGCGGAGCACCGGCGCCTCCAGCGAGAAGAAGCACTCCTGCTGGATCCGGGCGGCGACCTCGGAGGTCACCGACGACTCCGCGGGAGCCTCGGACACCACGACCAGCCGTCCGGTGCGGCGCACCGAGTCCGCGACCGGGCCGAGGTCGAGCGGGGACAGCGACCGCAGGTCGACCACCTCGAGCTCGCGGCCCTCCTCGGCGGCCGCGGCGGCCGCGTCGAGGCAGGTCCGCACCATCGGCCCGTAGGTGGCGACGGTCAGCGTCGAGCCCGTCCGCACCACCCGCGACGCGTGCAGCGGGTACGCCGACGCCAGGTCGGCGCCGTCGAGCCCGCCCTTCTCCCAGTACCGGCGCTTCGGCTCGAAGAAGATCACCGGGTCGTCGGACAGGATGGCCTGCTGGATCATCCAGTGCGCGTCCGACGGGGTCGAGCAGGTGACCACCTTCAGGCCCGCGACGTGCGCGAACAGCGACTCGGGCGACTCGGAGTGGTGCTCGACGGCACCGATCCCGCCGCCGTAGGGGATCCGGACGACGACCGGCACCGGCACCCGGCCCTGCGTCCGGTACCGCAGCTTCGCCAGCTGGGACACGATCTGGTCGTAGCCGGGGAAGACGAACCCGTCGAACTGGATCTCGCAGACCGGCCGGAACCCGCGCACCGCGAGCCCGATCGCGGCGCCGATGATCCCGGACTCCGACAGCGGGGTGTCGAGCACGCGCTGCTCGCCGAAGTCCTTCTGCAGCCCGTCGGTGATGCGGAAGACACCGCCGAGCCGGCCGACGTCCTCACCCATGACCAGCACCTTGGGGTCGCGCTCCATCGCGGCACGCAGGCCGTCGTTGAGCGCCTTCGCCATCGTGGTCGGCACGGCTCAGCCCTCCTGGTCCGCGAACGACGCGTGGTAGGCCAGGAACTCCTCGCGCTGGCGCTCCACCGTCGGCGACGCCTCGGCATAGACCTGGGAGAACATCCGCTCCGGACCCGGCTGGGGCATCGCCCGGCAGAACGCCCGCATCCGCTCGCCGAGCGCGTCCGCCTCGGCCTCGACGGCGTCGAAGAAGTCGGCGCCGACGCCGTGCCGCCGGGCCAGGTGCACCCGCACCCGCTCGATCGGGTCCTTGAGCTTCCACAGTTCGACCTCGTCGGCGAGCCGGTAGCGGGTCGCGTCGTCGGAGGTGGTGTGGGAGTCCATCCGGTAGGTGAACGCCTCGATCAGCACCGGGCCGTTGCCGGTGCGGCACTCGTCGAGCGCCCATCGGGTGACGGCGAGGCAGGCGAGGACGTCGTTGCCGTCCACCCGGACGCCGGGGAAGCCGTAGCCGCGGGCGCGCTGGTAGAGCGGCACCCGGGTCTGGCGCTCGGCCGGCACCGAGATCGCCCACTGGTTGTTCTGGCAGAAGAAGACCAGCGGCGCGTCGTAGGCGGCGGCCCAGACGAAGCCCTCGTGGACGTCGCCCTGGCTGGTGGCGCCGTCGCCGAAGTAGCAGATGGTGGCCTCTCCGGTGTCCCGGTCGCCGACCTTCGACTCGAAGCGCTGGCCCATCGCGTAGCCGGCGGCGTTGAGGCACTGGTTGCCGATGACGATCGTGTACGGGTGGAACCGGGTCGCGACCGGGTCCCAGGTGCCGTGATCGGTGCCGCGGAAGATGCCGAGCAGCTCGGTCGGGTCGACCCCGCGGCACCAGGCGACGCCGTGCTCGCGGTAGCTGGGGAAGCACATGTCCTCGGGTGCGAGCGCGCGGCCGGAGCCGACCTGCGCGGCCTCCTGGCCGAGCAGCGGCACCCAGAGGCCGAGCTCGCCCTGGCGCTGCAGGGAGTTGCCCTCGCGGTCGGCCCGCCGGACCAGGACGAGGTCCCGGTAGAGCGACCGCAGGTCCTCGGCGGTGATGTCGGCGGCGTAGCGGTCGAAGCGCTCGTCGGGCACCCGCTCGCCCTCGGGGGTGAGCAGCTGGACGAGCTCCGGCCCACCCTCGTCGACGCCCTTCAGCCCGGCGACGACCTGGTCGTGGCTGGGCCGCGACCGCGGGTCGGTCGGTATCCACGCCTGGGGTTCGTCCACGGCAGACCTCCTCGGTCGCACCGGGCGGGGTCACGCCCGGGAGCGTCGGCTCCGGGCCCGTGCGGGTGGTGCGGGCCCCGGGACGCGCAGGCGCGTCACCGCCGATCCTGGCACGTCACCGGCCCCGAGGAGAACCGGTGCCCCGCAGGTCGACGGGTGGACGACGGACCGTCGGACGTCCACAGACGACGGTCCCGGCACCCGGCCGGGACCGTCGCGGGAGCCGGTCAGGCGCCGTGCGGGCGCTCCGGGTCCGGCGGCGGGAACGCCGGGGGCTGCTGTGGGGTGCGCTGCGTCGGCGCGTCCGCACCGCCCGCCGGGTACGGCGGGTTCCCGGCGGCGGGGCGGCCCGGGGCGGGCGGGGTGGTGCCCGGCGCGCCGTAGCCGTATCCGGGCTGCGGGATGCCCGCCGCGTCCTTCGCCTTGCGCGCGGCGCCGGCGATCTGGTTCGTGTACTTGCCCTTGGTCTGCTTGTCGACGAACTGGGCGGCGGAGTCGAGGGCCTTGCCCGCCTTGTCCGGGTTGGACCGGGCGTAGCGGCGGGCGGCCTCGACCGCTCCTGCCAGAACGGTGAGTCTGCGGAACAGCGACATCGTCGAGGACCTCCGTGACGAATGCGGCACCGCGTCGGACCGCGGCGCTGGGTCGTCGTACCAACAGTAGGCGAACGGGCACGGACCGGCGCGGCGTTCCACCGGCGTGCGACGAGCACGTAACGGATCGGCCGTGCGCACGGCGGTGACCCGTCGACAGGTGGCAGGATCCCCGCCGTTCGACCCCGCCTCACCTGGAAGGCAACCGCATGACGACCGCGAGGACCCGCAGCGTCCGCTCCCTGACCGGGATCGCACTGTCCGCACTGACCGCACTGGTCCTGACCGGCTGTGGCGCCGGCGGCGACGGCAGCGGGGGAGGCGGCTCCGCCGAGGCCACCGGCACCGATGCGCCGATCCCGGCCGTCGCCAAGGACGACCGGCTCGCGGCGATGGTGCCGGCCGAGGTGCGGCAGGACGGCACGTGGGTCGTCGGCACCGACCCGACCTACCCGCCGAACGAGTTCACCGCGCCCGACGGCACCACGATCGTCGGGATGGACGTCGACCTCGGCACCGCGATCGCCCAGAAGCTGGGGCTGACCGCGAGGTTCGAGCAGAGCCAGTTCTCCGGGATCATCCCGGGCATCACCGGCGGCCGCTACGAGGCCGGCATCTCGTCGTTCACCATCAACGACGAGCGCACGCAGGTGCTCGACATGGTCGGCTACTTCTCCGCGGGCACCAGCCTCGCCACCCGCAGGGGCAACCCGGACGGCGTCGATCCGAACGACCTCTGCGGCAGGGCGATCGGCGTCCAGCAGGGCACCGTGCAGGTCGAGGACGTGCAGGCCCGCAACGCCGCATGCACCGCGGAGGGCAAGCCGGCCATCCAGATCACCGAGCTGCAGGCCCAGACCGACGTGACGCTCGCGCTGAACTCGAACCGGATCGTCGCGATGCTCGCCGACTCCCCGGTCGCCGCCTACGCGCAGACCACCACGAACGGCACGGTCGAGGTCGTCGGGCAGCCCTACGACACCGCGCCGTACGGCATCGCGCTCAAGAAGAACGACGGCCAGTACGCCCAGGCCGTGCAGGGTGCGGTCCAGTCGCTGATCGACGACGGCACCTACCGGCAGATCCTCGACAAGTGGAACGTCGCGAACGGCGCGATCCCCACCTCCTCGGTGAACGGTGGCTGAGCCGGCGACCACCGGCGCCAGACCCGAGCCCCGCGACGCGATCGGAGTCCGGCATCCCGGACGGTGGGTCGCGATCGCGGTGCTCGCCGTCCTGGGCGCGATGCTGGTCAACTCGCTGCTGACCAACGAGAACTTCGGCTGGCCGGTCGTCGCGGAGTACCTGTTCGCCGCACCGGTGCTGAACGGGCTCGCGAACACCCTCGTCCTGACCGTGCTGTCGATGCTGATCGGCATCGTCGGCGGGATCGGGCTGGCGGTCATGCGGCTGTCGCCGAACCCGGTGCTGTCCGGGGTGTCCGGGGTCTACCTGTGGCTGTTCCGCGGCACCCCGCTGATCGCGCAGCTGCTGTTCTGGAGCTTCTTGTCCTCGCTCTACCCGAACCTGTCGCTCGGCATCCCGTTCGGCCCGGAGTTCGTCGTGTTCGACACGAACTCGCTGATCACGCCGTTCCTGGCGTGTCTGCTGGGCCTCGGGCTGAACGAGGCCGCCTACATGGCCGAGATCGTGCGCGGGGGCATCCAGTCGGTCGACCAGGGCCAGAGCGAGGCCGCCGGGGCGCTGGGCATGACCCGCGCGCAGACCCTGCGCCGGGTCGTCCTGCCGCAGGCGATGCGGGTGATCATCCCGCCGACCGGCAACGAGACGATCGGCATGCTGAAGACGACGTCGCTGGTCGTCGTCATCGGCTACACCGACCTGCTCACCTCGGTGCAGCGGATCTACTCGACGAACTTCCAGACCATCCCGCTGCTCATCGTGGCCGCGGCCTGGTACCTGCTGCTGACCTCGCTGCTCACCGCCGGTCAGCGGGTCATCGAACGTCGCTACGGCCGCGGAGTCGCCGGTGCCGTCACCGAGGCGACCCCGCTGGTGCGGCTGTTCTCGTTCCGGACGGGAGGGAAGACCTCGTGACCCCGATGGTCCGCGCCGAGACGGTCGGCAAGAGCTTCGGCGACGTCGAGGTGCTCCGCGGCGTCGACCTCGTCGTCGAGCCCGGGCAGGTCTGCTGCGTGATCGGGCCGTCGGGCTCGGGCAAGTCGACCCTGCTGCGCTGCATCAACCACCTGGAGACCATCGACACCGGACGGCTGTGGGTCGACGGCGAGCTGATGGGGCTGCGCGAGGAGAACGGGCGGCTCTACCGGCTCCGTGACTCCGCGCTCGGCAGGCAGCGCCGCGAGGTCGGCATGGTGTTCCAGCGGTTCAACCTGTTCCCGCACCGCACCGCGGCGGAGAACGTGATGGAGGCGCCGGTCGTCGTGCGCCGCGAGTCCCGGGCGGCCGCGCGCGAGCGGGCCGTCGAGCTGCTCACCCGGGTCGGGCTCGGCGACCGCGCCGACGCCTACCCCGCGCAGCTGTCCGGCGGGCAGCAGCAGCGGGTCGCGATCGCCAGGGCGCTGGCCATGCGGCCCAAGCTGATGCTGTTCGACGAGCCGACCTCGGCGCTCGACCCGGAGCTGGTCGGCGAGGTGCTCGACGTGATGCGCGAGCTGGCCCGCGAGGGCATGACGATGATCGTCGTGACCCACGAGATCGGCTTCGCCCGCGAGGTCGGCGACGCGCTGGTGTTCATGGACGACGGCCGGATCGTCGAGTCGGGCGACCCGCGCGCGGTGCTCTCCGACCCGCAGGAGGAGCGCACCCGCGCGTTCCTGTCGAAGGTGCTCTAGCCGCGGGGGATGCGCCCCATCAGGAAGAACTCCGGGTTGGGGCGCAGCGCGGTCAGGTGCGCGAGCCGGTTCGACATCGCGAACAGCGCGGTGATCGCGCCGACGTCCCAGATCTCGTCCTCGGACAGCCCCGCGGCGCGGGCGTCGTCGAGGTCGGCCTCGGTGAGGGCCTCGGAGTTCCGGGCGACCAGCAGGGCGAGGTCGACGATCGCGCGCTCGCGCTCCGACAGCTCCACGGCGTAGGGGTTGGTCGCGACGCGGTCGGCGATCTCCGGGTCCTTGTAGCGGACCCGGAGGATCGCGCCGTGCGCGACGACGCAGTAGGTGCAGTTGTTCGCCCCCGAGGTGGCGACGACGACCAGTTCGCGCTCGGCCTTGGACAGTCCGTCGTCGGAGTCCATCAGCGCGTCGTGGTAGTCCAGGAACGCCCGCAGCTCCCGCGGGCGCCGCCCCAGTGCGCGGAACACGTTCGGGACGAACCCCGACCGCTCCGCGATCGCGCCGATCCGCTCCGCCAGGTCCGGCGGGAGCCCGTCGGGGTCGACGTGCCCGAACCTGCTCACCTCGTGCTGTGCCATGACGCGGACGCTAGCCGTCCGGGCCGTCAGCCGGGAGCGGCGACGCCGGTCCGGTAGGCCCACACCACGGTCTGCAGCCGGTCCCGGGTCCCGATCTTCGCCATCGCTCGGCCCAGGTGCGACTTGACCGTGGACGTCTCGACGACCAGCTCGTCGGCGATCTCGGCGTTGGACAGCCCGCGGGCCAGCATCCGCACGATCTCGGTCTCGCGCGGGGTCAGCGGGGCGACCCCGCCGTCGGGCGCAGCGTCCGGGGCGGGGCGGCGACGCGCGAACTCGGCGATCACCCGGCGGGTGACGGTCTGGTCGATCAGCCCGTCGCCGCGGGCGAGTCGGCGGACGGCGTCGACGAGGTCGTCGGGGTGGGTGTCCTTCAGGACGAACCCGCTCGCGCCCGCCTCCAGCGCGCCGAACACGTAGTCGTCGAGGTCGAAGGTGGTGACGACGAGGACAGCCGGGACCGGGTCGTCGAGGCCGGTTATCTCCCGGGTCGCGACGAGCCCGTTGCCACCGGGCATCCGGACGTCCATGCAGACGACGTCGGGCCGGTGTGCGCGCACCAGCGCGACGGCCTCCGGCCCGCTCGACGCCTCGCCGACGACCTCGACGTCACCGGCCAGCTCCAGGAACATCCGGAACCCGGCCCGGACCACCGCCTGGTCGTCGGCCAGCACCACCCTGATCACGCGCGTCCCCCTCCGGTCTCCGGGCCGGGATCGTGCGGGACGACCAGGCGGACCCGCCAGCCGTCGTCGCCGGTCCGGCCCGCCTCGAACGTCCCGCCGACCAGCTGTGCCCGCTCACGCATCCCGGCCAGCCCGAACCCCCGGGTGCCCGGCGCGCTGCCGGACTCCGGCGGGGTACCGCGCGCGGGGCCGTTCACCACCTCGACGGCGACCCGGCCGTCGGCGTGGGTCACGGTCACCCGGACCGGGGCGCCGGCGGCGTGCTCACGGGCGTTGGCCAGTGCCTCCTGCACCACCCGGTAGCAGGTGACGTCGGCGACCGGGGACGGCTCGCCCGGGTCCCCGCGCCGGACCAGCTCCACCGGCCCGCCCAGCTCCCGGGCCTGTTCCACGAGCCCGTCGAGCTCGGCGAGACCGGGGACCGGGGCGTCGGCCTCGGCGCCGCCCGCCCCCGGCTCCCGCAACGCTCCGACGACCAGACGCAGGTCGTGCAGGGTGCGGCGACCCTGCTCCCGCAGCCGGGACGCCGTCCGGCGCGCCTCGTCCGGGTCCCGGTCCACCAGCCGCTCGACCACCGCGGCCTGCACGACCATCGCCGACAGGTGGTGCGCGGCGACGTCGTGCAGCTCGCGGGCCATCCGCGCCCGCTCCCGGGCGACGGCGGCGTCCGCCCGTTCCCGGTACGCCGCGACGACACCGGCGGTGTGCACCCGGTCGAGCTCGGCGTAGCGACGCCGGGTCCGCAGGTACACGCCCAGCAGCAGCGGGCCGCCGTAGACCAGGACCGCCGACAGCACCTGGGCGACGACCAGCCCGGCCGCGCCGAGCAGCGCACTGTCGGACGGTCGCACCGCGATCCCGGTGAGCACCACGGTGGTCTCGACGACCGCCGCCGCGCCGACCAGGACACCGGCCCGTCGCGTCGGGAGCCGGGACCCGCAGGTGCCGGCCGCGACCGCCGTCGCCGGGCCCCGCAGGGCCGCACCCACCGGCAGCAGGACGACGTTCACCAGCTCCAGGCCGACCGTCAGCGCCAGGCAGACCGCCGGGGCGGTGCGGCGCAGCGCCAGCAGCAGGTTCTGCACGGTCACCACCCCCAGGGCCAGCGCCGCCGTGCCCGGCGCCAGGCCCAGCTCCGCGGCCGGGCCCGGTGCCAGTACCACCGGGGTGACCACCGCGAGCGTCCCGGCCGCGACGAGCACGGCCAGCGCGGCGTCGCGGCGTCGCGGTCCGGCCAGGCCGAGCGCGGTGAGCCGGGCGTCGAGCCGGTCCGCGCCCGTGCGGGGCGGCGGTTCGGGGTGCGGGTGCATGGGGTCTCCGGCCTCGGGTGGGGTGATCGTAGGGCTCAGTAGGTGAGGCTCGGCAGCAGCAGGCCCGCCACGACCGCCACCACCGCGACGCCGGTCAGCGCGACCAGCAGCAGCACCCGGCCGGTCACCGGCCACCCGCCGGCCCGGGCGCGCAGCGCGGTGACCACCCCGGCCGCCGCGACGGGCACGCCCGCCAGCCCGATCCACTGGAGCACCTGGAGCCCGCGCAGGACCGGGAGCGGCACGTCGCCCAGCGACGCGATCGCGAGCACCGAGACCACCCAGCCCGCGAGCGCGACGAGCGCGGCCACCGCCGCCGCCCGGGTGAGGCCGTGCAGGACCCGGTCGGTCCGCGGCCGGGCCGCGACGACGACGCCGTACCGGCGCCGCCACAGCGCCCCCGCGGGCCAGGCGACCAGCGCGCCGAGCAGCACCACGACCGAACCGGCCAGCACCGTGCCGAGCAGCGCCGCGTCGCGCAGCGGGCCGACCGGCAGCTCGGTGAACGCCGCGTCGTGGCCCAGCGCGGTGACCCGGCCGTCGGCGTCGGTGCGCACGGTCAGCAGCCGCTGGCCGCCGACCTCCCGCCACAGCCCGGGCCGGACCTCGGCGTAGGCGGCCGGACGGACGTCGTTCGGGGCGGGGGAGACCAGCAGCGTGCCGTCCGGACGGGCCGCCACCCGCATCTGCCCCATCAGGTTCATCGCGCCCATGAAGGTGCTCGCCGACCGGCGCGCCGACTCGTAGGTGCCCGCGATCGCGGCGGCCCGGGCCGGGGTGCCGGCGTCCGGGGCGGGCGCCGGGCCCGCCGTGCCGGGCAGGTAGCGGTCGGTGAACCCCTCGGTCACCGCGCGCCGCAGCTCCAGCGTGTCCGCGCCGCCACGCCCGCTGCTGTTCGTCGTGACGAACACGCCGATCCGCTCGGCCGGATACAACTGCAGGTGCGAGTGGAACCACTGGGTGTCGCCGCCGTGGCCGAGGACGAGGTGGCCGTTGCGGCTCTCGTCGAACAGGCCGGGTGCCATCCGCGGCCCGTCGGCGAGCGCGCCGAGGGTGTCCGGGCCCAGCGCTGGACGCTGCATCAGCGCCCACGCGGCGGGGGAGAGCAGTGGGGTCGAACCGGGCGCGCCGAGCAGGGCCGAGGCGAACCGGCCCATGTCGGTGGCCGACGCGCTGAGCGACCCGGCCGGGGCCGGGCTGACGAACTCGAACGGTGCCGGCGGGGCGTCGACGCTGGTGTAGCCCTCCGACATCGCCCCGGCGGCGGCCGCGGGCAGCGGCTGGTCGAAGGTCGCGGTCGTCATGCCGGCACGGTCGAGCACCTCGCGCTGCACGTAGCGCTCGAAGGGCTCCCCGGTGACCCGCTCGACGACGTACCCGGCCAGGCCGTAGCCGTAGTTGGAGTACGACGGCACGGTGCCGGGGGTGCCGACCTGCTCGGGTGGGTCGGTGGCGAGGAACTCCCGCAGCGACGGGCCGCCCGGCGCGGCGCGGATGAGGCCGCGGATCTGCTCCTCGAAGCCCGCGGTGTGGCTCAGCAGGTTCCGCAGGGTCACCGGGCCTCGGGGCATCGGCACGTCGATGTCGAGGTAGCGGCGGACGTCGGCGTCGAGGTCGACCAGGCCGCGGTCGGCGAGCTGCAGCACGGCGACCGCGGTGGCCACCTTCGACACCGACCCGACCCGGAACAGCGTCCGGTCGGGGTCGACGGGTCTGCCCGGCCCGGCCGAGCCGTAGCCGCGGGTGGCGAGGACCTGCCCGTCGCGGACGACGGTGACCGCGGCCCCGGCGATCCCGGTCCGGTCGAGCGCGGCGGGGACGAGGCGCAGGTCGGGTGGGGCGGGACGCTCGGCCGGCTCGTCGAGCTCGTCGTCGAGCTCCCCGTGGACCGCATCCGCCCGGCGGGCTCCGGCGCGGGTCACACCCGCACCAGTTCCTGGAGCTGGGCGAAGCGGCGCTCGCCGATGCCGTCGATCTCCCGCAGCTGCTCGACCCGGCTGAAGCGCCCGTTGGCATTGCGCCAGTCGATGATCTTCTTCGCGGTGACCGGGCCGACGCCGGGCAGGGCGTCGAGGTCGGACGCGGTCGCGGTGTTCAGGTCGATCTTCCCGCCGGGGGCGCCGGGCGGGGCGGGGGCGGCGGCCGCGCCCGGTTCGGTGCCCGACGCGGGCTCGGAGCCCGGGGCGGGCAGGACCGGGGCGGCGTCGGCGGCCGGTGGGA
>NZ_JAMXSG010000202.1:0-10866 GCF_024124365.1 Pseudonocardia sp. McavD-2-B | reverse complement strand
CGCCGCGCCGGCGCCCTCCGCGGCGGCCGACGACGGCGGCGCGGTCGCCGTGAGCGAGGAGAAGGTCGCCGTCCCGGCCGGCCCCGGGCAGCCGGGCACGATCGACCTGGACACCTCGCTCTACGTCCCCGCCTCGGCGACCGCGGCCTCCCCCGCGCCCGCGGTGCTGGTGGCGCACGGCTTCGGCGGCAGCAAGGCCTCCGTCGACTCCGACGCCCGCGAGCTCGCCGCCCGCGGCTACGTGGTGCAGACCTGGACCGCGCGCGGTTTCGGCGCCTCCGGTGGCTCGATCGGGCTGGACGACCCCGACCGCGAGGTCGCCGACGCGTCGCGGCTGGTGGACCGCCTCGCCGCGCGCGCCGACGTGCAGCGCGACGCCGACGGCGACCCCCGCGTCGGTGTGACCGGCGGGTCCTACGGCGGTGGCCTCGCCCTGCTGCTGGCCGGGTTCGACCGGCGGATCGACGCGATCGTGCCGGTGATCACCTGGAACGACCTGGGCCAGGCACTGTTCCCGAACAACGCCGTCCCGGCCGGTGCGGCGCCGCCGGGCACGCCCGCGGCCGGTGCGGGCGCCGGCGACGGGGTGTTCAAGAGCGGCTGGGCCGGGGTGTTCTTCGGCTCCGGTGGCCGGGTGCCCGCGGGCGGGGACTCACCGGCGGGTGCCGCCGCCGGCTCCTCCGGAGGGCTCGGCGGCTCCGGCGGTGGGGGCGGTTTCGGCTCGTCCTCGGGCGGGGCGTCCTCCTCCGACGGCACCGGCACGGGCACCGCGGGCGTGTCCGGGCCGGACGGCGCCGGCGGCACCGCGGGACCGGGCACCGCCGCCGGGACCGCGGACGGTCCGGGAGACGCCACGGCGACCGGCGCGGCCGCCGGCCGGAGACAGGACGCGTCGCAGCCGGGGTCGGACCCGATCTGCGGACGCTTCGCCCGCGACGTCTGCGCCGCCTACGGCGAGGCCGCCCGCACCGGCCGCGTCTCCCCGGAGCTGGCCGAGCTGCTCCGCCGCTCCTCCCCCGCGACCGTCACCGACCGGATCACCGCACCGACACTGCTGGTCCAGGGCGAGCAGGACACCCTGTTCGGCCTCGACCAGGCCGACGCGAACGCCCGCCAGATCGCCGCGAACGGCACCCCGGTGTCGGTGCTGTGGTTCGCCGGCGGCCACGACGGCGGCGGCCCCGACTCCGAGGTCCGCGCCCGCATCGCCGACTGGTTCGACCAGCACCTGCGCGGCCTGCCCGCGGCGCAGGGCACCACCGGTGGTCTCGCCGAGGCCCCCTTCGCCTACCAGGTCCGCAGCACCGTCCGCACCCGCGGCGACACCCCCACCGGCCGGACCGTCCTCGCCGGGGCCTACCCCGGCCTGACCGCGGGCTCCGGACCCGCCCCGACGACCGCGCTGCCCCTGGACGGCGGCGAGCAGACCGTCGTCCACCCACCGGGCGGGAACCCGTCGGCGCTCACGTCGCTGCCCGGCCTCGGCTCGGCGCTCGGGTCGCTGGGCTCGCTCGGCGGCCTGTCCGGCCTGACGACGCCGGGCCAGTCCGCCCGGTTCCTCACCGCGCCCGTCGCCGACGCGATGCAGCCCTCCGGGGCGCCGCGGGTGACGGTGCGCGTCGCGCGGGTCGCCGGACAGCCCGCCCCGGACACCGCGGTGCTGTTCGCGTCGCTCACCACGCTCACCCCCGACGGACGCAGCACGCTGCTGGGCAACGCCGTCGCACCGCTGCGGATCGCCGTCCCCGCCGACGGCTCCCCCGCCGAGGCGACGGTGACGCTGCCCGGCGTCGTCGCGCCGGTGCAGGCGGGCAGCCGCCTGCTGGTGCAGCTGTCGACGACCGACCAGGGCTACGACTCCGGCGCCGACCCTGCGGTGTGGCGGGTCGGGCTCGCCGGGGACACCGCGCTGTCGGTGCCCCAGGTGCCCGGCCGCACCGAGTCGGCGGGGACCGTTCCGCTGTGGCCGGTGCTCGGGATCGCCGCGGTGCTGGCCGCGGCACTCCTGGTGTGGCTGGTGGCGCGGCTGCGGTCGCGCCGGACCGAGCCCTCCGACGACGACGTGCCCGGCGACGCGCCGCCGCTGGTCGTCCGCGGGCTGGCGAAGACCTACCGCAACGGGTTCGCCGCGGTGTCGGACGTGTCGTTCACCGTGCCGCGCGGCGCGGTGCTCGGCCTGCTCGGCCCGAACGGCGCCGGCAAGACGACCGTCCTGCGCATGCTCATGGGCCTGATCTCGCCCACCGCCGGGACGATGACGGCGTTCGGTCGCCCCGTCCGTCCCGGCGCGGCGGTGCTGTCCCGGATCGGCGCGTTCGTCGAGGGCCCCGGGTTCCTGCCGCACCTGTCGGGCGCGGAGAACCTGCGACTCTACTGGGAGGCCACCGGCCGCCCGCCGGAGCAGGCGCGGATGGAGGAGACGCTGGAGATCGCCGGGCTCGGCGACTCGGTGCACCGCCGCGTCGGCACCTACTCCCAGGGCATGCGGCAGCGCCTCGCGATCGCGCAGGCGATGCTGGGCCTGCCCGAGCTGCTCATCCTCGACGAGCCCACCAACGGGCTCGACCCGCCCCAGATCCACGCGATGCGCGAGCTGCTGCGCCGCTACGCCGCGGGCGGCCGGACCGTGCTCGTGTCCAGCCACCTGCTGTCGGAGGTGGAGCAGACCTGCTCGGAGGTCGTGGTCATGCACCGCGGCACGGTCGTCGCGGCGGGGACGGTCGCCGAGCTGATGGCGGCCGGGGGCGGCTCGTCGTTCACCGTGGACGACACCGGCCGGGCCCGGGCCGTGCTGGCCGCCCTCGACGGCGTCACCGACGTCGTCACCGGGGACCAGCCGGGCGTCGTGCACGCCCACCTCGACGGCACCGCCCGCGCCGACGCCGTCGCCGCGCTGGTGTCCGGCGGGGTCGCGGTCAGCGCGGCCGGGCCGCGCGGGCGGCTGGAGGACGCGTTCCTGGAACTGGTGGGCCCCGAGGGGCGCGACGTCGGAGGTACCTCGTGAGTGACGACCGTCAGCTCTCGACCCGCCGCGGGCACGTCGGCGACCTCGTGACCGGCCGGGCCGCGCCGCCCGCCGTCCCGGGACGGACCATGCCGCTGCGCACCGAGCTGGTCCGCCAGCTCCAGCGCCGTCGCACCCAGGTCGCGTTCGCGCTGGTCGTGGCGATGCCGATCATCCTGTGGGCGGCGTTCTCCCTCGGCGACGACGAGCCCGGGGCCCGTGGCCCGAGCCTGGTCGACCTGGCGTCGGGCAGCGCCGCGAACTTCGCGGTGTTCACGCTGTTCGCCTCGGCGAGCTTCCTGCTGGTGGTACTGGTCGCGCTGTTCTTCGGCGACACGGTGGCCTCGGAGGCGTCGTGGTCGTCGCTGCGCTACCTGCTGGCCGTCCCGGTGCCGCGGGCGCGGCTGCTGCGGCAGAAGGCCGTCGTCGCGGGGGTGCTGTCGGTGGCGGCGCTGCTGCTGCTCCCGATCGCGTCGCTCGTGGTGGGGGCGATCGCCTACGGCACCGGCGACCTGGTCTCGCCGATCGGGGAGTCGCTGCCGTTCTGGAGCGCGGCCGGGCGGGTGATGCTCGGCGCGCTGTACGTGACCGTGCAGCTGAGCTGGGTGGCCGGGCTGGCGCTGCTGCTCTCGGTGAGCACCGACGCCCCGCTGGGCGCGGTCGGCGGCGCGGTGATGGCCTCAATCGTCTCCCAGATCATCGACCAGATCGAGGACCTGGGGATCATCCGGGACTTCCTCCCGACGCACTACGGCGACGCCTGGTCTGCGCTGCTGGCGACCGACGTCGATTGGTCGGACATGACCTACGGGACGTTCTCCGCGGTCTGCTACGCGAGCCTGTTCCTGGGGCTCGCGGCGTGGCGGTTCCGCACCAAGGACATCACCAGCTGACCGCGGTGCCGGGCCGGCCGCGCGGCCCGGCACCCGGTGGGCCCTCAGACCATGACCACCCCGCCGTCGATCATGACGGCCTGGCCGGTCATGTAGTCGGAGTCCGGACCGGCGAGGTAGGAGACGAAGGCGGCGACGTCGTCGGCGGTCTGCACCCGGCCCAGCGGGATACCGGTCGCGTACTGCTTCAGCGTCTCGCCCTTCCCCGCGCCGCTGCGGGCGCCCATCTGCTCGTCGATCAGGTCCCACATGTCGGTGCCGACGATCCCCGGGCAGTAGGCGTTCACGGTGATCCGGTGCGGCGCCAGCTCCTTGGCCGCGGCCTGGGTGAGGGCACGGACGGCGAACTTGGTCGCCGAGTAGTGCCCGAGGAGGTCGAAGCCCTGGTGCCCGGCGATCGACGCGGCGCTGACGATCTTGCCGCCGGTCCCCCGGTCGATCATCACGCGGGCGGCGGCCTGCAGGCAGTAGACGACGCCGAACACGTTGACGTCGAAGATGGTGCGCAGATCGTCGGATGTCACCTCGAGCAGCGGCTTGACCTGGGCGATACCGGCGTTCGCGACCATCACGTCCAGACCGCCGAGCTCCTCGGCGACCTGGCCGACCATCGCGGTGACCGCGCCGGGGTCGGTGACGTCGGCCGGGTAGGCCACCGCGGTCCCGCCCGCCGCGCGGATCTCCTCGGCGACGGCGGTGGCGCCGTGGGCGTCCCGGTCGTTGACCGCGACGGCGTGCCCGTCCCGTGACAGGCGAAGGGCGATGCCCCGCCCGATCCCGCGTCCGGCTCCGGTCACCACGGCGACACCCATGTCGGCCTCCCAGTTCGCTCGCGCGGGCCGCCGGGGGCGGCGTCCCTGCCGCGGCGGGACGTTCCCGCGACCCCAAGTCCAGCCGGTGACGCGGGTCACGGACAGCGTTGCAGCCGGGTTGCAGCGACGGGGTCGCTCAGTCGCGACGCAGGACGGCCACGCCCGGCGCGGTCGACTCCCGCACGACCCGGCTACCGGCCAGCCCCGTCAGGTCCAGCTCGACCTCGGGGGCGATCCGGTAGGGGCGTGCCAGCAGGATCCCGCCCAGGTTCCGGCGCAGCCGCGACATCTCGGCGCGGACGGTGACCAGGTGCGCCCGGTCGCCGTAGAGCCCCTGGGACAGCGTGGCCGCGTCCAGCCCGCCGGCCCCGGCCCGGGCGAGCAGCACCAGGACCTCGGCGTGCCGGGTCGACAGCGGGTGCACCCAGCGGGTCGTGCCCTCGATGACGGCCTGCGGCGGACGGCCGTCCAGGTCCAGGCGCAGCCGCATCCGCCTGCTCCCGCCGGACGCCGGGCGCAGCAGCCAGCCGCCGGGCACCGGCTCGGGCAGGCAGGGCCCCAGCCCGTGGACGGCGATCAGGCGCTCCGGTACCGGTGCGGCGACCCGTTCGACACCGGGCAGCCCGGACGCGGCGGCGACCCAGCCGTGGTCGTCGACCACCAGGCCCGGCCCGGTGTCGCCGGCGAGCATCGGGGCGCCGATGGTGCGCAGCGCGTCGAGGCGGGCCTCGTGACGCTGCCACAGCCCGGCCTCGGCGAGCCGCACCGCGGTGTCGACGAGCGCGACGGTCGTCGGGTGGATGGTCTCGGCGGGCCCGGACAGGTCGACGACGCCGAGCAGCTCGCCGCTGCGCGGGTCGTGCACGGGGGCCGCGGTGCAGGTCCAGCCGTGGTGGCTGCGTACGAAGTGCTCGGCGGAGAAGATCTGCACCGGCCCGCCCTCGGCGAGCGCGGTCCCGATCGCGTTGGTGCCGACCGACTGCTCGGACCACTCCGCGCCCTCGGTGAACCCGAGCGCGTCGGCGCGGCGGCGGACCGCGGTCGAGCCCTCCCGCCACAGCAGGACCCCGTCGGCGTCGCAGACAACCATCACGTGCCGGGCGTCCTCGGCGACCGAGGTCAGCGCGGCACGCAACGCGGGCAGCACCGGCACCAGCGGTGAGGTCGCGCGGCGCTGCTCGACGACGGCGGCGTCCAGCGGGCCGGGCGGCTCACCGGCGTCGGGGTCCACGCCCTGGGCCCGGACCCGGTCCCAGGAGCGGGTGACCAGCCGACGTCCGCGCGCCGTGTCGTCGGGGCGTGCGTCGCCGGACAGCACCGCGTCGTGCAGCCGGGACAGCATCCGGGCGTGCCGACCGAGGTCGGTCCCCGGGCGGACGGCGCACACACCTGCCCGGTTCCGGTCGTCGTCGACTGGCTCCACCGGCACCTCCGGCTCCCACAGTAGGCGGGTGCCCGTGACCCGCGCCATAGCCGCGGGCGGTCGTGCCCGGGCGGCCCCCGCCGGAGGGTCAGGAGCCGACGCGACGCCGTTCGGCGTGCGGGGCCCGCGGACCGCCGGGACGGCCCGGGCCCCGGGTGACGTACCAGCAGCACAGTCCGAGGGTCAGCGCGGCGGGGATGACGTAGCTGGCCCCGAGGAACTGTTCCCAGAGGCTCCACTTCATCTCTACGCCCCACACGTTGGGCATCCAGCGGAACGGCGCGATGTAGAAGATCGCGGCGATCACCGCGCCGACCGCGGCCCACCCGGCGCTGCGGTACCGCAGCGCGTGCGCACCGATCCCGATCAGCGCGGGCACCACCCACACCCAGTGGTGCGACCAGGCGGTCGGGGTCGCCATCAGCACGACGGCGGCCGTCGCCGACATCGCGATCACCGGCTCGGAGCGCCGGATGACCGGCACGGCCAGCGCCAGCAGGACGGCGACGATGCCCAGCCACAGGATGTGGAACCAGGGGTCGGGGACCTCCTGGCGGGCGAGCACGGCCTGCACGGTCTCGTTGGAGAAGAACGTCGAGCCGCTGACCCCGGCCGCCGGTCCCCCGACGAACCAGTACCGCACCGAGGAGTCGAGGTCGACGACGAACCCGAGGCCGGTCGCGAGGATGCCGGTGACGACGGCGACACCCGCCGCCTTCCAGTCCCGCCGCACCAGGAAGTACAGGACGAACCCGCCCGGGGTCAGCTTGATCGCCGCGGCCAGGCCGAGCAGCAGCCCGCGCGGCCACCAGGTCCGCGGGGCGAGCAGGTCGACCAGCACGAGCAGCATCAGCACGAGGTTGATCTGGCCGAAGGCGAACGTCTGCGCGACCGGCTCCGTGAGCAGCGCCGCGGCCAGCACCGGCACGCCCAGCACGAACGGGGCCCGCCGCCCGCCCGCGGGCCACGCGACGCGGATCGTGAGCGCGATGCAGACCGCCAGCGACAGCACCGAGGCGACGAACTGGGCGGTGAACGCGACGGCGTAGGGCACCACGGTCAGCGGCACCATCGAGATCGCCGCGAAGGTCGGGTAGATGAAGGGCAGCTCGGGCCCGTGCAGGGGCAGCGGGAGCCGACCGTACATGTCACCGCCGTCCAGCCAGACCTGCACGCCGATCCGGTAGACGTCGAGGTCGAGTGCGTAGCCGCGCAGCCGGAACCAGGACCAGTACAGCGCCGCGGCCAGCAGCGGCACCGTGACCACGAGTGTCCAGGGGGTGAGCGCCGCCGTCCGCAGCCGTCCGGCGAGGACCGCGGCGGCCCCGCCGCGAGCGGCGGGCACGTCGGGGTCGTGCGGGGTGCGGGTGACGGTCACGCGGGCTCCTCCGTGTGCGGCCGGGCCGGACGGGTACGGGCCGCGCGACGGGCGGAGCCCGGCGGCCGCTTGGGGACGACGGTGGACCACGGTAGCGGGGCGCGACCCCGCGCCCCGCTGCGGGACCCGCCTACGACACCCCGGCCGCGTCCATCCCCCGCAGCTCCTTCTTGAGGTCGGCGATCTCGTCGCGGAGCCGGGCCGCCAGCTCGAACTGGAGGTCCCGTGCGGCGGTGAGCATCTGGTCGTTCATCTGCTGGATGAGGTCGGCCAGCTCGGCACGCGGCATGCCCGCCGTGTCCTTCGCCGCCACCCCGGAGCTGCCCGCCGCGGCCGGACGGCCCTTCTCCCCCGCCGCCCGTTTGCCGCGGGAGGCGTTGCGGCCCGACCCACCGACCGGGACGGCCTCGGTGTCCTCGGCCTCGCGGTAGACCTGGTCGAGGATGTCGGCGATCTTCTTGCGCAGCGGCTGCGGGTCGATGCCGTGCTCGGTGTTGTAGGCGACCTGCTTGGCGCGGCGCCGGTCGGTCTCGTCGATGGCATACCGCATCGAGTCGGTGATCCGGTCGGCGTACATGTGGACCTGGCCGGAGACGTTGCGCGCCGCGCGGCCGATGGTCTGGATCAGTGACGTGCCGGAGCGGAGGAAACCCTCCTTGTCCGCGTCGAGGATCGCCACCAGCGACACCTCGGGCAGGTCGAGGCCCTCGCGGAGCAGGTTGATGCCGACCAGCACGTCGTACTCGCCGGACCGCAGCTGTCGCAGCAGCTCCACCCGGCGCAGGGTGTCGACCTCGGAGTGCAGGTACCGGACCTTGATCCCGAGCTCGAGCAGGTAGTCGGTGAGGTCCTCGGCCATCTTCTTGGTCAGCGTGGTGACCAGGACCCGCTCGTCCTTGGCGGTCCGGTCCCGGATCTCGGCGACCAGGTCGTCGATCTGGCCCTTGGTCGGCTTCACGACGACCTCGGGGTCGACCAGGCCGGTGGGGCGGATGACCTGCTCGACGAACTCGCCGCCGGTGCGGTTGAGCTCGTAGGGGCCCGGGGTCGCGGACAGGTAGACGGTCTGGCCGATCCGGTCGGCGAACTCCTCCCAGGTGAGCGGCCGGTTGTCGACCGCCGAGGGGAGGCGGAAGCCGTACTCGACGAGGTTGCGCTTGCGGGACATGTCGCCCTCGTACATGCCGCCGATCTGCGGCACGGTCACGTGCGACTCGTCGATGACCAGCAGGAAGTCGTCCGGGAAGTAGTCGATCAGGGTGGCCGGCGCGGTGCCGGCGCCGCGGCCGTCGATGTGGCGCGAGTAGTTCTCGATGCCCGAGCAGAACCCGACCTGGCGGATCATCTCGATGTCGTACTGGGTCCGCATCCGCAGTCGCTGGGCCTCGAGCAGCTTGCCCTGGTTCTCCAGCTGCGCGAGGCGCTCCTCCAGCTCGGCCTCGATGGCGCGCACGGCGCGTTCCATCGCCTCCGGGCCCGCGACGTAGTGCGTCGCCGGGAAGACCTTGATCTCGTCGACCTGCTCGACCTCCTCCCCTGTCAGCGGGTTGAGGTAGTACAGCGCCTCGATCTCGTCGCCGAAGAACTCGATCCGCAGCGCCAGCTCCTGGTAGGCGGGGATGATCTCGACGGTGTCACCGCGGACCCGGAACGTGCCGCGGGTGAAGGACATGTCGTTGCGGGTGTACTGCACGTCGACCAGCAGCCGCAGCAGGCGGTCCCGCTCGACCTCCTCCCCGACCCGCAGCGAGACGGACCGGTCGAGGTAGGACTGCGGGGTGCCGAGGCCGTAGATGCACGACACCGAGGCGACCACGACGACGTCGCGCCGGGACAGCAGGTTCATCGTCGCCGAGTGCCGCAGCCGCTCGACGTCGTCGTTGATCGAGCTGTCCTTCTCGATGTAGGTGTCGGTCTGCGCGATGTAGGCCTCGGGCTGGTAGTAGTCGTAGTACGAGACGAAGTACTCGACCGCGTTGTTCGGGAGCATCTCCCGCAGCTCGTTCGCCAGCTGCGCGGCCAGGGTCTTGTTCGGCGCCATCACCAGCGTCGGGCGCTGCTGCTGCTCGATCAGCCACGCGGTGGTGGCCGACTTGCCGGTGCCGGTGGCGCCCAGCAGGACGACGTCCTGCTCGCCGGCACGAAGCCGCCGGTCCAGCTCGGCGATCGCGGTCGGCTGGTCACCGGCCGGGACGTGCTCGCTGACCACCCGGAACGGGGCCGTGCTCCGCTCGACCGCACCCACCGGGCGGTGCTCGGAGTGCGCGCGCGGGGTGTCCGTCGGGGTGGTGCCCGCGTCCGGGTGTGCAGCGTCCTCCCGGGCACGGGAGTCCGCCGCGCTGCCCGGGACCTCGGTCGCGAATGCCATGACACCAGGGTACGAGCGACCCCCGACACTTTCCCGCCGTGCGCCCCGCCGGATCCTCCGGAGGAGGCAGGATGGTCGACCGTGCACCCGCCCAAGACGCAGACCTTCGACCCCGAACGGGGCGTCCAGGTCGACACCAAGGGGACCCACCGCGAGATCGCCACACTGCGCGAGGAGACCTGGGGGCTGTACCTGTCACGGCCCGTCGTCGCCCGGCCGAACGCCTGGTGGATCGAGACCTGGGTGCTCCCGGAGCTGGGCGTGTGCCTGTCGGACTGGCGGTGGCGGCCGGGGCACGAACGCGACCAGGACGTGTACGTCGACGTCGCCGCGATCACCCGCGAGGGCAGGCGGCTGCACATGACCGACCTCTACCTGGACCTCGTGGTGCGCCGCGGCCGCGGGACCGACGTCATCGACGTCGACGAGTTCGTCGCCGCCGTGGCGCAGGGGCTGGTTGGGACCGACCTGGCCGAGTACGCCCTGGAGCGGTCGCACGCCGTGCTCGACGGGCTGGTCCGGCACGACCACGACCACGTGGCCTGGCTGGCGTCCCTGGGGATCGACCTGGGGCCGCGGGACCGGCCGGAGGACGCTCGCGACTGACCGTCGCCACCGACCGGCGACGGCGGCCGGTCCGTACGGCGCACCCGGGGCACCGACCGGCCGTGGTGGGGCCGGCCCGGGTGGGTCAGAGCGCGGAGGACTGCGCCGGACCGAGGCCGACGGCGCTGGTCGAGGTCTCCGGCGTCGTGGTCCCGGTGGTGGTCGTCGGGTCGGGCGACGTGGTGGTCGGCGCGGCCGAGTTGGTGGTCGTCGGGACCGGGTCGGTCGTCGGCTCCGGGGTGCCCTCGTCGGTCGGCTTCGGCGTCGAGGTCTCCGGCGGCGTGGTCGGCGGCGGGGTCGTCGGCTTCGGCGTGGTGGGCCGGGGCGTCGTCGACGGCGGAGGCGTCGTCGGCTCCGGCGAACCCTCGTCGGTCGGCCGCGG
>NZ_JAMXSG010000201.1:0-10903 GCF_024124365.1 Pseudonocardia sp. McavD-2-B | reverse complement strand
GCCGCCGGTGGCGCGGCGGCAGGGCTCGGCGCGGTGGGGGGTGTCGCGGCCGCGGCGGTGGTGGGCGGCTACCTGGCCACCAAGGCCGCCGCGGGAGCCGCGGGCGGCTATGGGTCCTCCCAGATGGCCCAGACCGGTGTCGGGCACCCCGGACCCGCGCCCGCTCCCAGTGGCGGGGACATCGGCTCGGCCGCCCGGGGCGCCTACGCGGGGGCGACCGCGCCGTGGGGCGGGTCCAGCGCGGCCGCCGGGGGTGACAACGGCCCGATTGAGCCCGACCCGACCACCGGACCCGAGCCTGGGCCCGGGTCTGAACCGCCAGTGGTCGATCCCGGACCGCCCGAGGCCGGGCGCCCCGACTCCGGACCCGGCACCACGCCCATCCCCACCGCGTGGACCCCCGAACCCCCGACCACACCGGCTGCACCTGCCGGCACCGACCGCGAGGACGACACCCCATGAGCGCTGTCCAGGAGGCCCACGGCCCGCGGGTGTATCGCGGGCTGAATCTCAAGGAAGGGATGGGCTGGATCGCCGGCCTCACCCCGGTCCAGGCGTTCCTGGTGATCGCGGTGTGTGCTCCGGCGCTGATCGCGATGTCGCGCAACCAGTGGTCCACCGCGCTGAGCTGGGGAGTGTTCGCTGCGATCACCGTCGTGTTGATCGTCGTGCCCGTCCACGGCCGCCCCGCGTTCCGCTGGCTGGCCGACCTGATCATGTTCCAGACAGGAGTGCTGATGCGCTGGTCCCCCTGGCAGTCACGCGCCGCGGCCGGGCTGGCCGGTGATCGCTGCGAGCCCGACCTGCCCGGCGTGCTGTCGCGCCTGGAGTTCCCCGACGGCCCGGAGTTCCACGGCTCGCGGATCTGCCTGATCCACGACACCGACCAGGGACGCTGGGGCGCCACCGCTCGCCTGACCCACTCCGGTGTCGGGATGCTGTCTGACGACGAGTGCGCCGAGCTCGCCCGCCGCCTCGGCTCGATGCTCGTCGGACTCGGGCATCGCGAGGTCGTCGACCGCATTTCGCTGCTCGTGCGCACCGTTCCCGACGACGGCACCGAGTACGCGGTCTGGCGCGAGCGCCACCAGCGCGCCGACGCCCCCACACTGGCCCGGCAGGTGACCGCCGAGATCGACCGCGACGTCGCCTCGGTCAGCGTGCGGACCGAGCTGTTCGTGACCGTGTCGGGCACCGAGGACGCGCTGCGCCGCCCGGCCAAGGCCGCCGGCGGCGGTGTCGCGGGCCGCGCGTACGCGCTCTACCGCGTCCTGGAAGCCGTCGCCGACGGTCTGCGCGGGTTGGGCGTGCAGTCGGTGACCTGGCTGACCTCCACCGGGGTCGCCGAGGCCATCAAGACCGGCTTCAACCCCGCTACCGCCGCCTCCCTGCAGTACCAGCACCTCATGCGGCCCGACCCGGACGGCTCGGTGGGGCTACCGATCTCCCAAGCCGGCCCCGCCCTCGCGCCCGCTCCGGCCGCCCGGGCCTATCACCACGACGGGTTCTCCTCGGTCTCCTACGCGGTGCAGCCCCCGGAATCCGGGACGATCTTCGGCTCCCTCGGCCCGCTGCTCGCGGTCCGTACCGCAGGAGAGCGCCGCACCCTGCAGATCCACTACGAGATCCTGTCCCAGGCCGCCGCCGCCCGGGAGGTGCGCTCCCAGCGATTCCGCAACAACGTCCTGGTCGACGCCAAGGCCCAGCGCGGGTTCAACACCACCGCCGTCGACACCCGCCGCCAGACCGGCGCCCGCGAACAAGAAGCAGCGGTCGCGGCCGGGCACGCCCTGGTCCGCTTCACCGTGGCCTCCTCGCTCACGGTGCCCGCCGAGTGGAACCTCGAGGACCACGCCGCCCGTCTGGAGAACGACTCCTCGGGCCGGTTCCGGCTGCTGCGCCTGGAACTGGCCCAGGACTCCGCGTTCGTCGCCGCGGCCCTCCCGGTCGGGATCGGTCTGCCCCGTCTGACCAGGGCGTTCGACTCATGAGCATCTTCGGTAAGCGCCGCCACGTACAGCCGCGCACCACCAGCGAGCTGCTGAGCCAGTTCACCGACCTCGACGGCATCCCCGTCTCCGCACCCGCCGACCCCATCGGCCCGGACGAGGAGCGCGCCAACGGCCGGCGAGGCGGCCGGAGTCGGGTCAACCAGGCCACCGCCCCCCGCCAGGGCCACCGTGAGCCGGGCCGCGGATGGGCCGCCGTCGACGCTGCACGGCGAGCACCCATCTACCGCGCCACGACCGCCGAGGTGGGCGGCCTGTTCCCGCTGCTGGCCTCCAACGGCGTCCCGGCCATCGGCGCCCGGCTGGGCTACGACACCCAGTCCGGGGGCGCCTTCTACGTCCACCCCACCGAGTGGGTGCTGCGCCAGATGGTCACCAACCCGAACCTGGTGGTGTTCGGCGAACCGGGCCGCGGCAAGTCCTCCACCGTCGTCGCTTTGATGCTGCGGATGATGCTCTTCGGCGTCCGCTCCCTGATCTCCGGTGACGTGAAGGGCGAGTACACCCCGCTGCTGCGCTCGCTCGGGATCACCCCGATCGCGCTCGGCCGCGGTAGCCACCACCGCCTCAACGCCCTGGACCTCGGACCCATCCGATCGAGGTGGGGCACCTGGAGCACCGAGCGGCAGCGCGAGGAACTCACCGGCATCCTGGCGCGCTGGACAAGGCTGCTGACCGCGCTGGCCGAGGCCCAGGGCTACGACCCGACCGTCACCGACGAACACGTCCTGTCCACCGTGCTCAACCGGCTCGTCGGCGCCGAGCACGGCGCGGACGAGCTACGCCCGATCACCATCCCAGACGTCGTCGACCAGCTCGCCCACCCCGACGACGACCTGTGGCAGGCCACCCGCTTCGCCTCCCACCGCCAATTCCTCGACCACACCCGCCAGATCACCGACGCCCTGTCCAACCTCGTCGTCGGCCCCCTGAGCGGGTTGTTCGACGAGCCGACGAACTTCGACCTCGACTGGGACGCCCCCGTGCAGTCGATGGACCTCTCGCTGCTGCGCAGCAGGGGCGATCAGGCAATCGCGGTCGCTCTGACCTGCCTCGGCTCCTGGTCCTCGATGATCACCGACCTGCAGGACGACGGCGACGTGCGCATCGTCGTACGCGACGAGGTCTGGCGCCAGATGCGACTCGGGCTGCGCGCGGTCCAGGCCGTCGACTCCGACCTGCGCCTGTCCCGAGCCGAACGCAAGATCCAGCTCCTGGTGATGCACAAGCCCTCCGACCTGCTCTCCGTCGGCGCCGCCGGCTCCCAGGAGGTCTCCATCGCCAAGGACCTCCTCGCGCTGTGTTCGACCCGGATCCTGCTCGGCCAGTCCACCCGGGTCGGTGACGAGCTCGCCGACGAGCTCGGACTGTCCGAGCGTGAACAGGCCGTGCTCACCGGCTGGGCGATGGAAGGCCAGGGCCGGGCGCTGTGGAAGCTGGAGAACCGACCCGGCATGAAGATCCAGACCGTGCTCTCGGCGACCGAACGCGCCATCTTCGACACCAACGCCGGGCTGCGCGCCACCGCCCTCGACCAGCCCGCCGACCCCACGGGTGGGCGGCCGCGGCTGGTCGCCGTCCCCGCCACCGCAGGTGGCGGCCCGGCGCTGGCCGGCGCCGGTGGGGATCCGGCGCGGCGCAGCGGCACCCACCGGTGAGCTGACCCGTGGACCAGAAGAAGGCGACGATCGCACTCGCGCTGGCCGCGGCGGTGCTGACGTTCCTCGCCGCCACGTTCAGCATGGGGATGGCCATGCTCAGCGTGCTGGTCGACGGTGCCCTGCCCGGCGGCGGCTGCGGCGGCGACGGAGGCCTGGGTGGCGGGTCGCAGTCCATCGGCGGTACCGATTGGAACGCCGAGCAGACCGACAACGCCGCCACGATCGTCAACATCGTCGTCCAGCGGGGCCTGCCCAAGCGGGCCGCGGTGATCGCGATCTCGACGGTGATCGTCGAATCGAGACTGGTCAACGTCGGCCGCGGCGACCGCGACTCCCTGGGCCTCTACCAGCAGCGGCCCTCGCAGGGCTGGGGCTCACCGGAGCAGGTCCTCAACCCCGACTATGCGACCCGGATCTTCCTGGACCGCCTCATCGCCCTGCCCGGCTGGGCGACCATGCCACCGGGCACCGCCGCGCAGGCGGTGCAGCGCTCGGCGTTCCCCGACCGCTACGCCCCCCAGGAAGCACCGGCCGCAGCCCTGGTCGACCGGTTCTGGGTCGGCCCGGACAACCCCGTCCCCGCCACGCCCGGCGCCGCACCGGACGTGCAGCTGGCCTCGACTGGTCTTCCGGTGTTCGCCTGCCCCGACCAGGGCGGCGCCGGGGTCCCGCTGGCCCCGTCGAACATCGACCCGACCAAGCTCCCGCCCGGCTTCGTCGGCCCCTCCGACCCTGCCCAGCGCGCCGCGGTCACCTACGCCCTGGCCCAGCTCGGCAAGCCCTACATCTGGGGCGCGAAGGGACCGAACGGCTTCGACTGCTCCGGGCTGATGCTCGCCGCCTGGGCCGCCGCCGGCGTCCCGATCCCCGCAGGAACGGTCAACCAGAAGAACGCCGGCACCCCCGCCAGCCCCGCGACCATCGCCCCCGGCGACCTGGTGTTCATCCCCGGCTCGCTCGGCTCCCCCACCAACCCCCGCCACGTCGGCATGTACGTCGGCAACGGCCTGGTCGTCAACGCCTACGACTCCAGCACCGGAGTCATCCTGCAGCCGCTCTCGGACTGGACCGACAAGATCACCCACGTCCGCCACATCGCCGGCCCCGCCGGTGCACCGGCCCCGGCGCCCGTCCCCGCTGCCCGCGCTGAAACAGCCCTCGCCGAGGCCGCGGGCTCATGACCGCTGCCCATCGCCTGACATCCCCAGCAGCCGCTCCCCGGGAGGACCCGTGCTGATCAACCGACGGAAGTTCCTACGTAGCTCAGGGCAGGTCGGTCTCGGTGTCGCCGTGTCCGGCCCGGTCCACGGTCTGCTGAACCGCGCCACAACCGCGGCACAGCCGGGTGCTGCAGCCGGATACGGGCCGCTCGTCGACGACCCGAAGGGCATGCTCGCCCTGCCCGAGGGGTTCTCCTACCGAGTGGTCACCCAGGCCGGGAAGACCCGCCTCTACTCCGACCACGCCTCCCCCGGGATCCACGACGGTGCCGCCGCGTTCCCCGCTCCGGACGGAAACGTGCTCGTGGTGCTCAACCACGAGGTCCGCGGCGGCCCCGACGACGACGGCGCCGTCCCGCACTTGCGCGGCTACACCTGGCGCGAGGACGCCGGCGGCGGCTGCACCGTCGTCAAGACCACCCCCGACGGAAAGCTCATCTGGGAGACCATCGCACTCGCCGGGACCTCCACCAACTGCGCCGGTGGCGTCACCCCCTGGGGCACCTGGCTGACCTGCGAGGAGACCGATAAGGACGGTCACGGCTACGTCTTCGAGGTCGACCCGGTCGACCTGCAGGCCAACCGAGACCCGCAGCCGATCAAAGCCCTCGGCCGGTTCGTCCACGAGGCCTGCTGCGTCGACCCCGACACCCTCACCATCTACCTCACCGAGGACACCTCCAACCCCTACGGCACCGTCTACCGGTGGACCCCACCCACCGGGTTCCGCGGCCGCAGCGGCGCGCTCAAGGCCCTCGACGCGGGCGCCGGAGAGCTCGCCGCGATGGCGGCTGCCGACCGGTCCGGCAAGGTCGTCGCCGACCTCGACCAGGCCGACACCTCCTACACCGTCACGTGGGTGCCGGTCACCGACCGCGACGCAGCGCGGGGTCCGGTGCGCTCGCTCGACGGGATCACCCGGGCGAAGAAGCTGGAGGGCGCCTGGTGGGCCGACCACGACGGCGCCCCCGGCGCCTACCTGGTCTCCAGCTTCTCCGACTCCCACCGCGGCCAGATCTGGCACTACGATCCGACCGCCTCGACACTGACCCTGACCACGGTGTTCGCTGTGGAAGCGGATGGAGAGACCGTCGAGGCACCGGACAACATCGTCGCCGCCCCGTTCGGCGGGCTGATCGTGTCGACCGACGGCGACGGCGACAACCACCTCGCCGGCGTCGCCGATGACGGGACCGCCTACCCCATCGCCCGCAGCCAGATGGGCTCGGAGTTCACCGGCCCCACCTTCTCCCCCGACGGGACGGTGCTGTTCGCCGGGATCCAGCAGCCCGGCACCCTGTTCGCCATCACCGGCCCCTGGCAGGCGGGCGCCGAAGCCGGGCAGAGTGTCTCGGCGGAGAAGGGCATGCCGCAGGGCGCTCTATCGCAGGGCTCCAAGGCTGGCACCGAAGGGGGTTCCACGAGCCGCGATCAGGGCGCGGCCCGCCGTTCTGAACGGGACGCGTCGTGAGGACCCGGTCCGGAGCTCCTCGTCCCTGGGTTCAGGACGTTGCCCTCCCCGTGACGGCTGTGGGGTTCGCGCTGGCTGTCGCCGTCATTGTCGAGCTGGCGGCCGTGGTCACTGGGCTCCTTCTCGGCGCGGCGTTCCCGATGTGGGTTGGGTTCTCCGACGTCGCAGACATCGTCCGGGGCTCTCTCGGTGCTCCGTTGTCTGCCGATGGCACTGCTGGGCGTCTTATGCGGCATTGGACGCTGTTCCTTGTTTGCGCCGCGGTGGCGGCCGTCGTGCTGGTCGCCGTGACCGCCTTCGCCGTCCGGTGGGGTGGTCGACGCTTCGCCCCGGCACCGGGCGGCCACGCAAGCGTCGACGAGATCAACGCGGAGCTGTCCGCCACGGCGCTCCGACGGAGCGCGGAACGGACCCGGCCGTCGTTGAGCCCAGGCGAAGTACGGAGCGTCCCGCCGACCGAGCTGGGCTTCCCTTTCTACCGGTACCGCAACAAGCAGCTATACGGATCTTTCGTCAACCTCACGGGCACTCTGGCCCCGACCCAGTCGGGGAAGTCTCGAAAAGACCTGGTGCACAAGGTCCTCGACGCTCCCGGGGCCCTGCTGTGCTCGACCACCAAGCTGGACTTGGTGGAGTTCGCCGCGCTGGCCCGCTCTCGTCGCCCCGTGGCTGGTCCTGTCATCGTTCACGACAGCACGGGCCGGCTGCGGTGGCCCGCTCCACTGCGTTGGGCCCTCATCGGTGGGTGCGAAGACCAACAGGAAGCCAATCGACGCGCTTACACCCTGGTCGAAGCCTCAGCGCTGCGAGTGGAGGCCGGCGGCGGTGGTGGTGCTGGCAACGATCGGGTGTTCCGGGAGCGCGCCGTCGTAGTGCTCACCGCCTACCTCGTTGCCGCTGCAGTTTCCGGCTCGTCGGTGGACACCATCCGTGCTTGGGCCACCGAGCCTCCTGAGGCTGACTCAGCCGCGCCGGCAGCGGCGGGTAGGCCAGGGGGCCGGCCCCCTACGGCGGCACCGAGGCGGAGGCTCCCCGCGGATCCGGCACCGGTCACGATTCTCCGCAACGCAGGCCGCGCGGAACTCGCCGCCAACCTGGCTGCGGAGATGGCGCTCGACCCCCGGACCGCGTCGGCGGTGTGGATGTCGGTGCGCCGCGTCGTCGGGGCTTGGACCGATCCCCGGGTCCGGGAGCTGATCAGCCCTGCCCACGGGCACGGTCTGGACGTTCGTCGTTTCATCGCACAGGGCGGGTCGCTCTTCCTGATCGCTGACCAGCAGCAGGCGGCCGAGGCAGTCCCGGTCTTGACAGCTCTGGCGGAGCACTGGCTGCGGACGGCTCAGGAGATGGCTATGGACTTCCCTGCCCGTCGTGTCGACCCGCCTGTGACGGTGGTGTTTGACGAGCTCGCCAACGGCACGCCTGTCCCCCGCCTCGCTGAGGTGATCTCCGACGCCGCAGGTCGAGGCGTGATCATCCACTGGTCGGCGCAGTCACTTGCTCAGCTGGAACGTTTGTTCGGCCCGGTGGGCTCTCGGGAGGTTCTGGACAACACCGTCGGTCTGAGTGTGTGGGGCGGAATCAAGGACGATCGCACGCTGCACGCGCTGTCCGACCTCTGCGGCACACACGAGACGTATCGGCGCCAGAGTCACACCGATGGTCTGTTCAGTAGTACGCGCCACTCGCTCAGTAGCGAGACCACCCCGGTCCTTCGTCCCGGCGACATTCGCAAGCTTCCACCGGGTCGCGTGCTGGTGATCCACCGCGGCATGCCGGTGTTCGTCGCCGACGCCGTCGACGTCACGGATCGATCCGACTATTCGGATATCGCCACCGACACAGCCATCCTGCGGGACAGGTCCAGCATTCCGATCGATGCTCGCGGCTACCAGTCGATTCACCCCGCATAGGCGCGCTCGACTGGTATCGGGGGCTGACAGGGTGGAGTGCGGCTCGATCACCCTGACGAGATCAATCGTACATATGTTCGTCGAATGTATGTTCGATGTTTCCAGCGGCGCGCGGAGGACGCCCCACCTGCACAAAGGCGTGGGCAGGGTCTGCCACGATGGAGGGGATCCGAAGTACCACCTGCCAGGTGGGAAGCAGACGGAGGGATTACTCCATGGCTCGCGTACATGTGGTTGCAAATCAGAAGGGCGGCGTCGGGAAGACGACCGTCACGGTCAACTTGGCCGCGGTCGTCGCGGACACCCTGGGCGGGACCGCAGAGTCGTCGCCGGTTCTGGGTGTTTCCACTGACCCACAGGCCTCGATGCTGGAGTGGGCCCAGCGGGTCGGGGACGACCTGCCGTTCGACTTCGAGCAGTGCCACGACAATCCGCAGTTGCTCGGCAAGTTGCGGGAGATCAAGCAGTACTCACACATCTTCGTCGACACCCCGGGGAGCCTGGAAGACGAGTCGATTCTACAGACCGTCCTGACACAGGCCGATGATGTCATCGTCCCGCTGGAGCCCGAACCAATGTCGTTCTCGCCGGCGACGCGCTCCATCCAGCGGGTCATCGAGCCCGCGGGGGTCCCGTGGCGCGTGCTGCTCAACAACTGGGATCCCCGCGACGGGACGGGCGACCTCGACCAGACCCGCGACTATGTGGCCGCGAAGAAGTGGCCCGTGTTCAACACGGTCATCCGACACTACAAACTCCACACACGTGCCTCAGCCGAGGGCGTCACCGTGGTCCAGTACGCCAAGAACCGCGTGGCCCTCGAAGCGCGTCAGGACTTCTTCAAACTCGCCCTGGAGGTCCTCGGCACTGGTGGTGAAGGGCCGCGACACGCGAGCGGTGTAAACGACGTTTACACCCCTGGTGAGGGCTGAGCCGTGGGTAAGCGCGTCAACCTGGCGGAGCTCGCACGGGAAGAGGTGCCCGAGGACTACTCGGCCCGCACGCCAGTCGAAGCATCAGCCGCCCCGGCGCCACCGCCGCCGACCGCCCCCCAACCTGTCGTGGAAGCGGATCCCGGTCCGGCCACGTCGATGCTCCCGGTCGGGGACATCGTGTCCAACCCGCTCAACCAACGCGCTGCCGCGGACGAAGAGGATGCCGAGTTCTACGAGCTCGTCGCGACGATTGGCAATCACGGGGTCTTGCAGCCCATCGTCGTCTGCTCGGCTGCTGCTTTCGTCGATCGGTACCCCGAGCAGCAGGCCGCTGTGGGCAGCGCCCGTTGGGTAGCGCTGATCGGCAATCGCCGGCTTCGCGCCGCTGGGGTGGCTGGGCTGCAACAGATCCCGGCTCTGGTCAACGACGACCGGGTCGCCTCGATGTACGAGGTCATGCTGGTGGAGAACAGCCACCGCAAGGCCCTTGGTCCACTCCATGAGGCAGAGGCGATGAAGCGCCTCCTCGAAGAGGCGAACATCAGCCGGCGGGCTTTGTCGACACGGATCGGACGCACTCCGATGTATGTCAGCCAACGGATGGCCCTGCTCGACCTGATTCCTCCGCTGCGGGATGCACTCGAGACCGGGACGCTCAAGCTCGAGCAGGCCCGCCAGTTCGGCACTCTGCCGATATCGGAGCAGGAAGCCATCGCCGCAGCCGGCCCCCCGTATCGGCGGCGGCCGGCGGGAGGCGCCCTGGGTAACTCCGAGTTGCCGAAGCGCACGCGCCGCAGCATCGCGGTGTCGAGCCCGGCTCGCGCCGCTGCGTCGATCCGGGAAGTGTTCACCGAGACCGAACGGGCCGAGCTCGTCCGTCTGCTCCTCGAGTCCACCACCGCGCCTGACGCCAGTCCTGCGGAGTGACGGCGTAGGACGAGCCAGATCCTCTGGCTCCGAAGTGCAGCGGCACCTGCACATGGCCTGGGTGTAAACGACGTTTACACCCAGGCCTTTCGCTGCCCATTCGATCCTCTGATGATCCACCGCCGCGGGTGTCGGCACACACGCGATCGGTTGGTGCCGACAGCTCGCACCAACGTTGTGCAGGTCCGCGATAGGGCGACCACGGCCCTGTCAAGCCCCACCAGTGAACCGCCCCGGCATGGCCGGAGACTTGATCTTCTGAGGAGATGGAGCCAGGACACGTCGTCGTTCCCAGGGGCACTACCCACCGAAGTTGCGGGAGCGGGCGGGCGGTGCGCATGGTCGCCGAGATCGCGGGTGACTACGACTCGCAATGGCCGGCGATGCGCGCGGTCGCGGAGTACTTGGGGGTCGGCTCGGTGGGACGGTCCGCAAATAGGTCCAAGCCGAGCTCGACACCGATGACCGGCCGGAACCCACGACCGAGGAGTCCGAGGAGCTCAAGCGCCTGCGGCGGGAGAACACCGAACTTAGACGGGCCAACGAGATCCTGGGGACGGCGTCGGCCTTTCTTCGCGGCCGGGATCTACCGGGCACAGAGGCGCTGGTGAGGTTCATCGACCAGCACGTCGCCCACACCACTGAACCGCCCCGGCGTGTCGGGAGACTTGATCTTCTGAGGAGATGGAGTCATGACACGTCGTTCCCAGCCGCCGTATCCGCCGGAGTTGCGTGAGCGGGCGGTGCGCATGGTCGCCGAGGTCGAG
>NZ_JAMXSG010000200.1:0-11035 GCF_024124365.1 Pseudonocardia sp. McavD-2-B | reverse complement strand
CCGCACCCGCTCCCCCACCGCCCGTGCGACGGCGTCGGCGTCGGGCGCGCCGTACCCGGCGGCGACGTCGTCGACGACCAGGACCCAGTCGAGGCTCCCGTCCGGGCCCTGCGGGGCCGGGAACCGGGCGATCCCCGAGCTCGCGAGCCGGGCCAGCTCCAGCGTCGTCCCGGTCGCGGGCTGGACCCACCACGGGCGCGCGGTGTCGCCGGAGAGCAGGTCGAGGTCGAGGACCACGTCGCTGCCCGCCGGGGTGTGGCCGAGCACGTAGGACCCGTCCTCGGCCCCGGCGATGTCGACCCGGCTGTCCACCGCCGCGGCCCGCACGGTGAACGCGCCGTCGGAGTACGGGCTCAGCGACGTCCGGGGCACCGCGTCGGCGAGCGCGCCCCGGTCCAGCACTGCGCCGACCGCGAGCTGCCCGCCCACGAGCGTCCCGGCGACCAGCGCCACCGCTCCGAGCACCGACGTCGTCCGCCGCGAGAACCAGGTGTCCACGGCCGGGCACTGTGCGCCCCCACGGCGCCCGCCACGGCCGAACGGGCGATCCCGTTCGCGATCGCGAGCGGCACCGCCGGGTGATCGTCACGGGTGGGGGGTCCGGTGCCCCATCCGGCACCGGACCCCTCGATCGCGGCGATCACGCCGTCACCGGCTCAGTAGTCGAAGGACGGGTCCTCGGTGCGGGTGCGCTTGAGCTCGAAGAAGTGCGGGTTCTCGGCCAGCAGCCGGGCGCCGTCGAACAGGCGGCCGGCGTCCTCGCCCTTCGGGACCCGGGAGATGACCGGCCCGAAGAACGCCACGCCGTCGACGTGGATGGTCGGGGTACCGACGTCCAGGCCCACCGGGTCCATGCCCTCGTGGTGGCTGGCGCGCAGCTTCTCGTCGTACTCGGTGGAGTGCGCGGCCTCGGCCAGCGACTCCGGCAGGCCGAGCTCCTTCAGCGCGCCCGCGATGACGTCGTCGAAGTCCTTGTTGCCCTGGTTGTGGATGCGCTCGCCGAGCGCGGTGTAGAGCGGCGCCAGGATCTCCGGGCCCTTCAGCTCGGCGGCGGCGATGCACACGCGCACCGGGCCCCAGCCCTTCGACATGAGCTCGACGTACTGCTCGGGCAGCTCACGGCCCTCGTTCAGCACGGACAGGCTCATGACGTGCCAGGTGACGTCGACGTCGCGCACCTTCTCCACCTCCAGCACCCAGCGGGAGGTCAGCCACGCCCAGGGGCACAGCGGGTCGAACCAGATGTCGATGCGGGCACGGCCGTCGGCAGCAGGAGTCGTCATACCCGGCGCAACGCCGGGCACCGGCCGCGGATTCCACGGGCCGCGCCCCGGGCAGCGTGATTGGATGCCGACGACACCACTCCCCCGAGAGGACCCCGAACGACGTGACCCCGCCCAACCTCACCCGTGCCCAGGCCGAGGAGCGCGCGGCGCTGCTCGACGTCTCCACCTACGACGTCACGATCGACCTGACCGACGGCGCCGGAGCCCCCTCCGAGCGGACGTTCGCGGTGACGACCACGGTGCGCTTCACCGCCGCCGAGCCCGGCGGGAGCACGTGGATCGAGTGGGTCGGCGACGGCATCACCTCGGCGACGCTGAACGGCACCGAACTCGACGCCGCCGTGTGGACCGAGGAGGACGGCCTCGCGCTGCCCGGTCTCGCCGCGGAGAACGAGCTGACGATCGTCGCGACCGGGCTCTACACCAACACCGGTGAGGGCCTGCACCGCTTCGTCGACCCCGTCGACCAGGCCGTCTACCTCTACTCGCAGTTCGAGACGGCCGACTGCAAGCGGCTGTTCCCCTGCTTCGACCAGCCCGACCTCAAGGCCCGCTACACCCTCACCGTGACCGCACCGGAGGACTGGAAGGTCATCTCCAACGCCCCGGCGACGGTCGAGGGCGGGGTGCACCGCTTCGAGCGGACCGAGATCCTCTCGACCTACCTGGTCGCGCTGATCGCCGGGCCGTATGCGAGCTGGCACGACACCTATCGCGACGAGCACGCCGAGATCCCGCTGGGAATCTTCTGCCGCGCCTCGCTGGCCCCGCACATGGACCACGAGCGGATCTTCACCGAGACCCGCCAGGGCTTCGACTTCTACCACCGCAACTTCGGGGTGACCTACCCGTTCGGCAAGTACGACCAGCTGTTCGTGCCCGAGTTCAACGCGGGTGCGATGGAGAACGCCGGCGCGATCACGTTCCTGGAGGACTACGTCTTCCGGTCGCGGGTGACCCGCACGCTCTACGAGCGGCGCGCCGAGACGATCCTGCACGAGATGGCGCACATGTGGTTCGGCGACCTCGTGACCATGCGCTGGTGGGACGACCTGTGGCTCAACGAGTCGTTCGCGACGTGGGCGTCGGTGCTGTGCCAGGCCGAGGCGACCGAGTACACGGGCGCCTGGACGACGTTCGCGAACCTCGAGAAGTCCTGGGCCTACCGGCAGGACCAGCTGCCCTCGACGCACCCGATCGCCGCGGACATCCCGGACCTGCAGGCGGTCGAGGTCAACTTCGACGGCATCACCTACGCCAAGGGCGCGTCGGTCCTCAAGCAGCTCGTCGCCTACGTCGGTCTGGAGCCGTTCCTGGCCGGGCTGCGCGACTACTTCGCCGCCCACGCCTGGGGCAACGCCACCTTCGACGACCTGCTGGGCTCGCTGGAGAAGGCGTCCGGCCGGGACCTGTCGGACTGGGGCGCGCAGTGGCTGCGCACCACCGGCCTGAACCTGCTGCGCCCGTCGTTCCGGGTCGACGAGGCCGGGACGTTCACCTCGTTCGACGTCGTGCAGGGCGGCGCCCGGCCGGGTGCCGGTGAGCTGCGCACGCACCGGATCGCCGTCGGCGTCTACGACGACGACCCGGAGACCGGCAAGCTCGTCCGCACCCACCGCGTCGAGCTCGACATCTCCGGCGAGCGCACGGCCGTCCCGGAGCTGGTCGGGCTGTCCCGCGGCAAGCTCGTCCTGGTCAACGACGACGACCTCACCTACTGCGCGCTGCGCCTGGACCCGGGCTCGCTCGCGACCCTGGTGGACCGGATCGGCGACATCGCCGAGTCGCTGCCGCGCACGCTGTGCTGGTCCTCGGCGTGGGAGATGACCCGTGAGGCCGAGCTGAAGGCCCGTGACTTCGTCACCCTGGTCGCCGGCGGGTTCGACACCGAGTCCGAGATCGGCGTCGCGGCGCGGCTGCTGCTGCAGGCCCAGACCGCGACGGCGTCGTACTGCACCCCGGAGTGGGCGCGGGGCCGCGGCTGGCCGCTGCTGACCGACGCGCTGCGGTTCCGCCTGGACACCGCCCCGCCCGGATCGGACGTCCAGCTGGCCGTGGTCAACGCGCTGACCGCCTCGGTGCTGCCGGAGAACACCCTGGACCGGATGAAGGGCTGGCTGCTCGACGTCGACGTCCCGAACGGGCTGACCGTCGACGCCGACCTGCGCTGGCGGCTGCTGCACGCGCTCGTCGCGCACGGGAAGGCCGGGGAGACCGAGATCGCCGAGGAGGCCGATCGTGACGCCACCTCCACCGGGGCGCGGCAGGCCGAGCGGGCCCGCGCGCTGATCCCGACCGCGGAGGCCAAGGAGCGGGCGTGGCAGCGCGCCGTGCACGACGACTCCCTGCCGAACGCGATCACCGAGTCGGCGATCTCCGGGTTCTCCCACCCCGCACTGTCCACGGTGAGCCCCGGGCTGCTCGACGGCTACGTCCAGCGCTACTTCGACGAGATCGACGGCGTGTGGGCGCGCCGGACCTCGGAGCTGGCGCAGAACGTCGTCGTCGGACTGTTCCCGTCCTGGGCGGTCGCGGAGCCGACCGTCGCGGCGGCGGACGCCTGGCTCGCCGACGAGTCCAAGCCGGCGTCGCTGCGCCGGCTCGTGTCCGAGGGGCGCGCCGGGATCGTGCGCGCGCTGGCCGCCCGTGAGTTCGACGGTCAGGCCACCCCTGACCCGGAGCGGACCACCGCGGTCCAGCAGCCCTGACCCACGAACGACGGCGCCCCGGGAGCACGGGCTCCCGGGGCGCCGTCGTTCGTGTGTCGGGCTGTGGTCAGCGGCGGCGCAGCCACCGCCGCAGCGGGTTCGTCGACGCCGGTTCGTCGGCCGGGCGGAAGCCCGCGCAGACACGCGGTCCGCAGCTGCCGCAGTCGGTGCCCGGGCGGTAGTGGTCGTGCAGGTCCTCCGGGTGACCGCAGGTGCACAGTCCCACCTGCGGGACGCCGGGCGCGGGCGGACCGGCCGGGGTCCGCGGCTCGGACGGTGTGCGCGGCCGGGGCAGCGCCGGGACGGGCTCCAGGCCCGTCGGCGGTGTCAGGACCGCGGCCGTGGGGGTGGCGGGGGTCCTGCGGTCGGTGCCGTCGTTCTCGTGCGCCATGGTGACCTCCTTCGTGCCGGCGAACGGCAGCGCGGACGACCATCGCGTCATCGCACCGTGCCGTTGCGTCACCAGTATGAGATCGGGTGGGACGCCTGGGAATGGCTCGCGGCGACGAAAAGACCTGCCGTGGACGGAACGGCAGGTCGTGGACACCCCGCCACCCGATCAGCGGGCCACCGGAAGTGTGAGTACGGCAAGACAGCCGCGGGGCGCGTCCACCGTACGGAGCACCAGGGTGCCGCCGTGCTCCCGAGCGAGCTGGGCGCTGATGTGCAGCCCGAGCCCGGAGCCGCCGGCGGCCTCGTCGTGCCGCCCGCGGGCGATCTCGAGCTGCTCCTGCCCGTCGGGCAGGCCGGGGCCGTGGTCGCGGACCTCGACGGCGACCAGACCCGGCTCGTCGGCGAGGCGGGCCCGCACCACCACCGGGGTCCGGGGCGCGTGCCGGTCGCAGTTGGCCAGCAGGTTCGTCACGACCTGGCGGGTGAGCGACTCGGGCGCGGCGACGGGGGGCAGGTCGTCCTGGGTGTCGAGGGTGATGCAGCGGCCGTCGCGCAGGTCCACCAGGGTGCGCAGGGCCTCCCCGACGTCGTGCTCGCCGCCGGGGCCCGCACCCGGCGACGGGGTGACCGGGGCGTAGGCCGGACCGTAGTCGAGCAGGGCGGCGTCGCGCCCGTCGACCATCGGGCCGGCCACCGTGTCCTCGACGATGACCGGGGTCTCCAGCATCTGGCGGAGCCGGTTCAGCTCGGCGAGCACCGCCTCCCGCATCCGGGCGACCTGGGGGTCGTCACCGGGGCTGGACGTCAGCAGCTGCGCGGCCCCGGCCAGTCCCGCCAGGCCGTTGCGGAGCTCGTGGTCGCGCTCGGCGGTCTCCCCGGTGGCCCGTTCGAGCAGCGCCGACGCCTCGCCGAGGGTGTCCTGGAGCCGGTCGTAGTCGTCCTGCATCCGGGTCACCGTGCGCAGTGCCATGGACAGCAGCGCCGCGAGCACGACGGCCATCCCGAGCACCCGCAGCGACGGGTAGACCAGGCCGTCCGTCGGTTCCTGGCCGGGCACGATCGCCCGGTACAGCTGCGACACCGCGACGATCAGCAGGCCGAGCCCCATCCGGGCCCGGATCCGGCTCGGACGCCGGTAGCCGTCGAGCAGGAATAGCACCGCGACCAGCGCCCAGCCGCTCTGCACCACGATCGAGTAGAGGGGCGAGGTCGCCACCATCCGGGTGAACGGGCTCTCCGCCTGCGATGCGACGACCCCGCCGATGACGAGGGCGACCGCGGCCAGCGCCCAGCCGCCCCAGGCCCCGAGGGCCGGTGGCGGCCGCAGCGCGGCGACCAGGATGCACAGGCTGATCACGAACATGGTCAGCACGGCCAGCCGCGGGGTGCCCGCCGGGTACTGCGGCAGGACCAGTGCGGACAGCGGGAGGAGCACGACGCCGTAGAGCAGGAGGGCGGCCCCGAACCACGACGGACGGGGGTCTCCGGACAGCCGCCCCGTCACCAGCGCGACGATCGCCGCCGCCGAGCCGACCGCGGCCGCCACGAGGGTGAGCACCGCTGTCGCGTCGGACAGGTCGATCCGTCCGTCGACCACCGCGGGGCGGCTCACCGCCACCACGAGGACGGCCAGGACCCCGACGACGAGCACGTCGGTCAGGTGTCCGGCCAGGAACCGGGCCCGCCGCTGCGGGCCCAGGAGCGCACCGAGGAAACCGGACGCCACGTCCCCTCCGCTCCAAGATGTCGCCGGACTGATGAGATTGCGATGATAGGACTCGTCATTCTCGGTGACGTTCGGTGGCGGCGTTGTGGGCCGAACGGGTCAGATCCCGGCGGCCTTGCGGTAGAGCGCGACGGCCTCCAGCTGGGAGCCGACCTCCAGCTTGGTCAGCACCGCGCGGATCTGCGTCCGGACCGTCGCCAGCGAGACGACGAAATGGTCGGCCACCGACTGCGCACGCTTGCCACCCGCCAGGAGGGCGAGGACCTCGCGCTCGCGCTGGGTGAGCCTGCCCAGCTTCTCGTGCAGGTCGCGACGCTCGTGCTCCCGGTCGCGGTGCAGCCGGATGAACTGCTCGCGGCGGCCCGGCGGCATGATCGAGCGCCCGGCGTGGGCCTCGCGGATGGCGCTGAGCAGCGCCGGGAACGGCGCGTTCTTGGGGACGAACACGAACCCGCCCGCGTCCAGGGCGGCGCCGACCCGGCCTGCGTCGGAGCTGCCGGACAGCACCACCACCCGCCAGCCCGCCTCGCAGAGGGGGCCGACGAGCCGGACCCCGTCGATGCGGTTGCCCTCCGGGTCACGCCCCAGGTCGAGGTCGAGCACGATGAGCCCGGGCGTGACGCGCCGGGCGTGCTCCAGCACCGCGGCGGCGGAGCGGACCGGCTGGAAGGTCGCGTCCTCGCCCTCGGCGCGCAGGTTGAGGGCGAGAGCGGACCCGACCAGCTCGTGGTCGTCGACGATCAGGATCGGGCTGCCGGTGGGGCCGCTCACAACTCGGTCCTCCCGCTGGGCACCATGGGGGACACCTTAGAGCCGTTGCGCCGATCGTGGTGGCCCGCGAGTGACGGACACGCGGGCGCCGCACTGTCCACGGACGCGACCGGGTGTCCTCCCGGGTGTCCACCGGATGGGAAACCCGAGCTCAGGGGCGACTGCCGGCCTGGTCCGCCAGCATCCTCAGTCCGGACAGGATTCCACCGAACAGATCGCCCTCCTTGAAGGACGCGACCATGCTCATGAGAGCGAGCTTGGCGCCGCGGTCAGGGAGGCGGACCTTCGCCTCGGCGCCGGTCACGATCTCCAGCAGGCGCTGCTCGGGGCTCACGGCGACGAGCACCGCGTCCTCGTGGTCGTCGACGCGCCCGTGCAGGTCGACCGCGGTGGCCCGCGCGTCGGCACCCAGGTCGCCCAGGTACAGCGCGAACCGCAGGCCGGTCTCGCGGCTGGCCAGGTACAGGGCCTCGTCCAGGCGGGTCAGCTGCACCGGGGTGAACGGGTGCGCGGCCGCGGACGGCTCGACGAAGTTCTCGGCCACCGACAGGCGACCGGAGTTCGTGACGACCGACCCCTCGGGCAGGTCCTCCTCGTTGCCGGTGAAGACGGCGAGGTCACCACTTGCCACCGGTACCTCCTCGGGTGTCGCCGCCCTCGGACGGGGCGGTGTCGCCGTGTCCGGCGTGCGCGGCGTGGTGCCCCGCGGCGGACGGCTCGGCGATCCAGAACAGCGGCTCGTACGGCCAGGGGTCACCCGCGTTGTAGCGGGGGCGGTTGCTCCGGTTCCGCACCGCGATCCAGCCCCAGATCGCGAAGTACAGGACAGCCGGCGCGACCACGAAGACCAGCAGGGTTTCGACGACGGTCACGGGGCCAGAACCTAGCCGATCGCCGTGCCCGGCACCTGCTCAGGTGTCCGATCCGACAGCCGCCCGGACCGCACCGCACGGACCAGCGCGTCATGATCGGCTTCGGTCTGGTCGGCATAGGCCCTGGCGAACGTCGCGAGCGCCGCGGCCACCTTGCCGCCCTTCCCCAGGTAGCCGGCGATCATCGACGCCCCCGAGGTGCGAGCGTGCCCCTTGGCGAGCAGCCTGCCGCAGACGTCGGCGTAGTCGGCCAGCGCGGGGGCGTCGAGGGTGTCGGGGACGATCGCGCCCTTCATGTCACGGAACTGGCGGACGTAGTACTGGCGGCCGTTGATCGTCGTCCAGCCCAGGAGCGGGTCGGAGACGGTCTGCAGGGCCTGTTGGTACTCCACGACCCGCTGGCCCTGGTGGGCGTGCCAGGCCTCGCCGCCGTGCACGAACGGCGCGACGACCGACCGGCGCGCCTGCTTGAGCTGCAGGAACAGCACGTCGTCGGGGCTGGAGCCCTCGCAGAGCACGAGGTAGGCGCGCAGCCCGACCGAGCCGACCCCGACGACCTTGTGGGCGACGTCGACGGCGTGGTACCCGCCGAGGATCCGGCTCCAGTGCGGCGGCAGCGTCGCGAGGTACCCGTCGAGGGCGGCCAGGATGCGCGCGGTGTGCTCGTCGTCGGGGTGGGTGATCAGCGGCGGCTCGGTGACGATCCGCCGCGCCCCGCCCTCCTCGGCCACGAACCGGGGCAGCGCGCGGTCGCTGGTGCGCCGGCGCGCCCGTTCGGCGGCCTTGTCGATGACCCGGCGCGAGGTCTTGTGGTCGGCGTCCGAGCGCAGGGTGTCGATGTCCATGATGTCGAACGAGCGGGCGAGCAGCGGCTCGTCGGCGAGGTGGCGCAGGTGCTCGGCGTAGGAGGTCACGCAGCGGGTGGCGGCCTCGCCGCACTGCTCCTCGGTCGCGCCGGAGTCCCGGCCGGCGACCCAGGTGGAGGACACCAGGCGTCGCAGGTCCCACTCCCAGGCGCCGGGGTGGGCCTCGTCGAAGTCGTTGAGGTCGAAGACCAGGTCGCGCTCGGGCGAGGCGTAGAAGCCGAAGTTGCCCAAGTGGGCGTCGCCGCAGATGACGGGGTGCACGCCGGTCTCGGGCAGCACCGCGAAGTCCGCGGCGTGCAGGGCGGCGGCGCCGCGCAGGAACGCGTGCGGGGATGCGGTCATCCGCTGGATCCGCAGCGGGACGAGCTCGTGCACACGCCCGGCGTTCTGCGCCTCGACGACGTCGACCGGGTCGGCCCGGCGCAGCTGCGCGGACCACTCGGCGAGCCCGGACCGGGGCGCGACCTTCCGCAGCCCCTTGCCGATGCGGTAGCGCTCGGCGCGGGGCGTGGAGGCGCGCTGCAGCGAGCCGAACGCCGCGCGGTCCGATCCGGCGAGGACGGGGTGCGAGGTCACGCCTGCGTTCTACCGCACGGCGGGCCCCGGAGCCCGCGCGGCGGGCCGGCCTCAGACGTTGCGCCTGCCCAGCGCGCGGTAGGTCCAGCCCGCGGACTCCCACGCCTCGCGGTCCAGGGCGTTGCGGCCGTCGAGCACCCGGCGGGTCTTCACGACCTTCCCGAACGAGCCCGGGTCGAGCTCGCGGTACTGCTTCCACTCGGTCAGCAGCAGGACGGCGTCGGCGCCCTCGGCGGCCTCCTCCGGGGTGTCGACGCAGTCCAGCTGCGACCAGTGCCGCCGCACGTTGGGCAGCGCCTGCGGGTCGGTCACCCGGACGTTCGCGCCCTGCAGCTGCAGCTGCGCGGCCACGTTCAGCGCCGGGGAGTCGCGGATGTCGTCGGAGTCGGGCTTGAACGCCGCGCCCAGCACCGCGATCCGCTTGCCGAGCAGGGAGTCGTCGCACACCTGGCGGGCGAGCTCCACCATCCGGATCCGGCGCCGCATGTTGATGTTGTCGACCTCGCGCAGGAACGTCAGCGCCTGGTCGGCGCCCAGCTCGCCGGCGCGGGCCATGAACGCCCGGATGTCCTTGGGCAGGCAGCCGCCGCCGAAGCCGAGCCCGGCGTTGAGGAACTTGCGGCCGATCCGGTCGTCGTGGCCGATCGCGTCGGCGAGCTGCTTCACGTCGGCGCCGGTGGCCTCGCACAGCTCGGCCATCGCGTTGATGAAGGAGATCTTGGTGGCGAGGAAGGAGTTCGCGGCGGTCTTGACCATCTCCGCGGTGGCGTAGTCGGTGACGACCTTCGGCGTGCCGTCGGCGACGATCCGCGCGTAGACGGTGTCCAGGACCTTCTCCGCGTCCACCGCGGGGTCCGCGCCGGACAGCGACGGGACGCCGTAGACGAGCCGGTCCGGGTGCAGGGTGTCCTGCACCGCGTAGCCCTCGCGCAGGAACTCGGGGTTCCATGCCAGCGCGGCGCCCGGCACGCGGGCGGCGACCTGTTCGGCCAGCCGGGCGGCCGTGCCCACCGGCACCGTGGACTTGCCGACGACCAGCTCGCCGGGCCCCAGCACCTCGATGAGCGACGCCGTCGCCGCCTCGACGTAGGTCAGGTCCGCGGCGTACTCGCCACGACGCTGCGGGGTGCCGACACACACGAAGTGCACCGCGGCGCCCCGGGCGTCGGCCATGTCCGAGGAGAACGACAGCCGCCCCGAGTCCAGCGACCGGCGCAGCAGCTCCTCGAAGCCCGGCTCGAAGAACGGGACCCGGCCCGCGGCCAGCGACTCCGCCTTCGCGACGTCGACCTCGATACCGACGACCTCGTGGCCCAGCTCCGCCATCGAGGCCGCGTGCACGGCTCCGAGGTAGCCGCACCCGATGACCGACAGCTTCAGCGGGGTGGTGTTCTCCGACATGGCCGGAGGTTAGCTGCCGCCCCGGACGGGCTGTCGCAGACGTCGGGCAGTGTGCGTCCCGGTGACGCCGAGGTGTCGCGCCGGCACTAACGTCCTCGCCCGTGCGGACCCTGCTGCTGGCCGAGGAACTGCTCCTGCTGGGGCTCGACCGCTCGACCGGCCGGATCGGTGACCGGTTCGACGGGCGGGTCCTGCCCGTCGCGCTGGTGCGCGACCTGGTCGACGCCGGCGCACTGCACCTCGACGGCGGGGACGGCCCCGACGGCGGAGACACCGTGACGCCGTCGGGCGGGGAGCCCGACCACCCCGCCCTGGCCGCGGCGCTGGCCGCGGTGACCCGGGACGGCACCGACACCGGCTCGCACGCGGTGGCCGCCACCGCGGCGCACCTCGCGCGGACCCCGGCGGGCTCGGCGGGCGGCGCCGTGGGGCAGCT